>JBATAQ010000184.1:0-3788 GCA_049661925.1 Dokdonella sp. | reverse complement strand
AACCTGCCGCCCGGCATCAAACTGCCGTTCTGACGTGCTCGCACATCCCTTGCCAAACACGAAGTCGTTGAAACATGAGTAGCAGCCCGCTGCTGGCCGAACTGATCGAGGCTTTACGCTGCCTGCCCGGCGTTGGAGCCAAGACCGCGCAACGGATGGCGTTCCATATTCTCGAGCGTGATCGCAATGGCGCGCGTCGGTTGTCGGATCGCTTGGCCGCTGCGGTCGAACGGATCGGCAATTGTTCGCGCTGCCGCACGTTCAGCGAAGAACCCATCTGCACGCTGTGTCGCAGCAGTGCGCGTGACCAGCACCTGTTGTGCATTGTCGAAACGCCGGTCGACCAGTACGCGATCGAGAATGCGACCGGCTATCGCGGCCACTACTTTGTGTTGCTCGGGCGACTATCGCCAATGGACGGCTATGGGCCAAAGGAACTGGGGCTGGATTTGCTTGCCGAGCGACTGGGCGAAGGCGAGATCCGCGAGCTGATCATCGCCACCAATCCGACCGTGGAAGGCGAGGCCACCGCACACATGTTGTCGATGCTGGCCCACGCGGCGGGCGTTCCGGCCAGTCGTCTCGCCCATGGCCTGCCACTGGGCGGCGAGCTGGAATTTGTCGACCGCAGCACCTTGGCGCACGCGTTCGGCAGTCGCCAGACAATCCAGGAAAGCGACACCAACGCACCTTGAATTGGCCGAACGGTCAGCCGCTTGTGGCATCATTGCAGGCTGCCAATCCCGACTGGTGTACGTATCCAATGTTGATTTTTGAGCTGTCGCAACCTGGCCGCCGCGCGGCCGCCCAAATGCCGGCCGATTGCGCCATTCCCGACGATCTTCCCGAGCAGTTCCGGCGCAAATCGCCGATTGGCCTGCCGGAAGTCTCCGAACTGCAGGCAGTGCGCCACTACACCAATCTGTCGCGCAAGAATTTCTCGATCGACACGCACTTCTATCCGCTCGGTTCGTGCACGATGAAATACAACCCGCGCGCCTGCAATACACTGGCGATGCTGGATGGATTCCTGGCGCGTCATCCGTATGCGCCGGACTCGTTGTCGCAGGGTTTCCTGCACTGCATGCATGACCTGCAGGAAATTCTCGCCGACGTGACCGGCATGAAGGGCGGCGTCTCGTTGTCGCCGATGGCCGGCGCGCAAGGTGAACTTGCTGGCGTGGCGATGATCGTTGCCTATCACCGTGATCGCGGCGACACCGAGCGTACCGAAATCATCGTTCCTGATGCGGCGCACGGCACCAATCCGGCAACGGCGTCAATGTGTGGTTGCACGGTGCGCGAAATCCCGACGCTCGACGATGGTGACATCGACGTCGAAGCTTTGAAGAAGGTGCTTGGCCCGAAAACTGCCGGCATCATGCTGACCAATCCGTCGACGATCGGCGTGTTCGAGCGGCGGATTCAGGAAATCGCCAAACTGGTCCACGACGCTGGTGGTTTGCTCTACTACGACGGTGCCAATCTCAATGCCATTTTGGGCAAGGTGCGTCCCGGCGACATGGGTTTCGACGCCATCCACATGAACCTGCACAAGACCTTCTCGACGCCGCACGGCGGCGGTGGTCCGGGTGCCGGTGCGGTAGGTGTTTCCGAGCGACTGCGTCCGTTCCTGCCGATTCCGATGATCGAGAAACGTGACGACGGCAGCTTCGGCTGGATTCGCAAGAAGGACCGCCCCAAGTCGATTGGCCGCCTGACCACGTTCGCAGGCAACGCCGGCGTGCTGCTGCGTGCCTACGTGTATGCGCGCTTGCTGGGACGCGAGGGAATGCGTCGGGTCGCCGAGTACGCCACGCTCAATGCCAATTACGTCGCCAAGGGCCTCGCCGATGCCGGCTTCGACCTGGCCTATCCGAAGCGTCGTGCCAGTCACGAATTCATCGTGACGGTGCAGCGACAGAAAAAGGACAACGGTATCACCGCGCTCGACTTTTCCAAGAGCCTGCTTGATCGCAACATTCATGCACCGACCAATTATTTCCCGTTGCTGGTACCCGAGTGCCTGCTGATCGAACCGACGGAAACCGAGTCGAAGGAGACGCTCGACAACTTCGTCGAGGTGATGGCTGACCTGCTGAAGCTGTCGCGGGAAAATCCGCAAGCAATGAAGGACGCGCCGCTGACCATGCCGGTGCGCCGACTCGATGACGTCAAGGCGGCCAAGCAGCTCGACATTTCCTGGCAGGGCGCGGCCTGATTGGTCGTTGCGCGAAACACAACGGATAGCCATGGCCAGCACTGAATCGCGAGGCCCGCGCCAGATCGTTGCCGCGATGATCTGGTCGTTCAAGGGTCTGCGTGCAGCGTGGCGCTACGAAGCTTCGTTTCGGCTGGAAGTCTGGTTGACGTTGATCCTGCTGCCGCTTGGCTTATGGGCCGGGCAGGGGGCCGTCGAGAAGCTGTTGCTGGCCGGATCCCTGCTTCTGGTGCTGTCGATGGAGCTGATCAACTCCGCGGTTGAAACGGTCGTCGACAAGGTCAGTCCCGAGATCCATGAACTGGCCGGACGCGCAAAGGATTTGGGCTCGGCCGCGGTGTTTGTGTTGATGCTCAACGTCGCGCTGTGCTGGGGGCTCATCGTCGCGCCACGTGCCTGGCAGTGGCTGTTCGCATGACGTACGTCGTGCCCGCGTGCCTGCGTCCCGTGTTCAGGAACTGGTGACCGATGTCGTTTGAATGGGCTCTCGATCCAAACATCTGGATCGCGCTGGCGACGCTGGCGACGCTGGAAATAGTGCTTGGCATCGACAACCTCGTGTTTGTGTCGATTGCGGTCGGCCGCTTGCCGCCGGAACGTCGTCCGCTCGCTCGCCGGTTGGGGATCGGGTTCGCTTGCATCACTCGGATTGCCTTGCTGCTGGTGTTGTCGACCTTGGCAAACATGGACGACAGCAGCGGCGTGCTGTTCCAATTCATGGACGAGAAAATTTCGATACGCGACCTGATCCTGATCCTCGGAGGCTTGTTCCTGCTCTACAAGTCGGTCGTGGAAATCCATGCGCAAATGGAGCCGCCGGTTGATGACGGCGCGACTGGCAAGGTGTTTTCCAGCTTCGGAATGGTGATCGCGCAGATCGCGGTCATCGACATCGTGTTCTCGCTGGATTCGGTGATTACGGCAATCGGCATGGTCAACAACCAGCCCGTCATGGTTGCCGCCATTTTGATCGCGGTCGCCATCATGCTGCTCGCCGCCAATCCAGTCGGCGACTTCATTGACCGGCATCCCACCGTTCGCATGTTGGCGCTGGCGTTCCTGATCCTGGTCGGCGTGGTGTTGATCGCCGATGGTCTGGGCTTCCATGTGCCTCGCGGTTACATCTACTTCGCGATGGGCTTTTCGATTGGCGTCGAGGCGCTCAATATCTGGGCCAAAGGCAAGATGGGAGCGTCGACCTGAGGTCAACGGCGCTTCGGTGATTCCGGTGCGCGGAAAAGCGCGCTAGAGTATCCGCTCATTCGTCTCCACCAACCAACGCGAGGGTGTCATGAGCAAAGGCATGGACCAGAAAAAAGACAGCAAGAAGAAGCCGGAAAAGACGCTGAAGGAAAAGCGCCAGGCCAAGGAAGAAAAGAAGAGCAACCGCTGAGTTTGCATCACACGCGCCGGCTCTGGATTGGCCGAGACACCCAGAAGTCGGCGCATGCGCGGGCTGATCAACTCCCACAGGAAACCCGATGGCCAAGCCCAACTACAACTTCGAAAAACGCCAGCGCGACATCGCCAAGCAGAAAAAGCAGGAAGAAAAGCGCCAGAAGAAGCT
>JBATAQ010000183.1:0-2656 GCA_049661925.1 Dokdonella sp. | reverse complement strand
CGGGCCGTCGAGTTCCGGCAATACCTGCGGCATTTGCCAGTAGCGCGGCGGCTGCGGCGACAGCGGCCCGTCGCCCAGCGTGTAGCTGTCCGCATACTCGTCGAGCACGTCGGCGATCACCAACGGTGCACGCGAGGTCGGCAGCAGGGTGACCTGTCCGCGCAATGCAACTGCGCAGAATGCGACCAGAAAACGGTAGCGGTCATCGCAGAGATTTACCGCGTGGTGTCCGGGCGGCAGGGCTTCGGCGACACCCCTCACCTGGCCCAGGAAGCGATCCAGCGAATGTGACTGCCCGCTCTCAAAAGCAAGGTTTCGATCATCAGGCCCGATCGCAAGAGGCTGCGCGCCGGCCGGACTGGTGCTGTTTACGGCGGCGGACATGCGGCTGCCTTCTCCCGAGGCTGCGCTCACTGGCGCACCGTTCGCTTTAACTGGCGACCGGCGCGGCAGGCGCGACGCGCACGATTGTCGCCAAATGCGCACCTGAAGGAAACCATGGCGTGCGACTGGCTGCACCCGCCCCTCGGATGTACCGAGAAAGAACGCATTCCCGCGCGGTCATTGCCGGGCTGGAATCAGGGATTCGCTTCCAACAACGCAACCGACGCTTTCGGATTGATCAGCAATCGCTTGCCGTCGGCCGATTTCGTAGAGCCGTCGATGATCAGCTTGATCACGTCGGTCGGCGTCAGCTTCGGGTCCAGCGCGAACAGCTTTGCGGCAAGGTTGGTCACCTGCGGCGCGGCCATCGACGTGCCGGAAGCCCGGGTCTTCGATCCGCCGGGCAGCACGCTTGCGACCTGATAGCCACTGGCATAGACGCGGACGCGTTCGCCGTAGCTGGTGAAATTCGCCTCGTCCCCCGCTTGGTCGACTGCACCCACGGCGAGTACATTTGGTAGTGCTATATCCGCCGGAATAGATCGCGCAAAGCCGATGTCGGTGTTGCTGTTGCCTGCCGCCGCAACGAACAAAATCTGCGGAGCGCCGCGGAAGACTGCCGTCAGCGCCTGCTCTTTGATGGCCAACAGCTCGAGCGCGATTTTGCGGCGCTCGTCGGCGGTTTTTCCTGTCGCATTCGCCTCAAGCACTCCGTCCAAATGATCGGCGCTGTCGAGAAAGCCCATGTTGACGACGCGCACACCGTTGGCTGCCAGATAGTCGACGATGTCTTTATAAATGCTGGCCCACCGCGTCATGCTCTCTCGCGTCGGTTCTAGAGGTGTCAACAGGTAGTCGTCTTCGTCTGTTCGAACCACCATCAGCCTTGCCGCGGGGTTGGATGCCATCGCCACACCCGCAGTCAGGGTGCCGTGCGAGTAGTCCCCGTAGAAGCCGGACGCTTCCAGGAACGGTGGAACCTGCTCCGGCTTCAGCGCAGCCAAGCGTTCACGGAATGCTTTGGCGGCAGCCGAGTCAATCCCTGCCCGCATGTCCGCACCGCCGAGGCTCGATGCACGCAGTTCAGCCTCACGCCCCGCATAGGAGCGGTCGAACACAGGCAGCAGTTCGGTTACGGCATTCCCTTCTATGTCGTAGGCAATCCCGTGGATATCATCAATGAATCCGTTTCCATCGGTATCCTTGCCGTCAACCTTTTCTTTCGTGTTGGTGTACAGGCGGTCAGGGAACAGTGCCGTATCGACGCCGCTATCCCAGATAGCCAGCGTGGTTGGAGTCAATGCAGCCGATGGGTCAAGGGCCTGATCGCGCGACGCCCAAATGTCGGTCTTGACCTCGTTGTTCTTGGCGACGTAGGCGCCGAGCACGGATGACGCCTCAGCAATGTACGGATCGACGCGACGCAAATTGGCGGCGATTTCAATCAGCATGCGCGCAGCGTCCGAACCGAGTTGGCCGGATTGCTTGACGACACCGTCAAGCTTCGCTTCGACGAAGCCACGCATGATCGTCGGCATGTTCGGAAGTTCGAATTTCGTCTTCCATGCCATGACGTCTTCGCGCACGACTTTCCACGGCAACCGTTCCAGTGATTGGGCAAAAGCTTTCTCGAAAGCCATTTTGCGAGCTTGTGCACCGTCACCCGCCGCCATGGCGGCGGCCGCCGCGTCGAAATCCAGACCGGCTGTCAGCTTCTGCGATGGCTTGTCCGCAAACTCCCGCACCTTTGCACTCGCGGCGAGTGCCGCCTCTGCATCACCGCGAATCAGGGCGGCATTGCGAATCGCGCCGTACAGATCGCGCAAGGTCGCCTTGTCCGCGATCTCGTATTTTGCCAGCGTCGCTTCCGCATCTTTGCGTTGTGCTTCGGCCAGCGTGAGCAGGGCGGTATCGTCGTCAAGTAGCGCGGATGCCGTGGGTGTCGTGATCTTGTAGCTGAAAGTCGGCAACTCGCTTTGCGACTGGATCACCGCCTTTTTTGCAGGCGCGGTTTCTGCATGTATGGATATCGCAGCGAACGCGAGCGTGCAGCCAATGGTTAGCACCGCTGCGGAATTCAGAATCTGTCTGTTCACGGTAGTTCCCTCAGTAGTTTGTCGGGTTGATTCCAGCACTTGATGCGGGTTACGAACGGTAGTGCGCGACCTTCTCTGCTTCCATATCAACGCTTCGTTTCGAAGAATGCGACTGACGGTTTCTGATTGATCAGCAGACGCTTACGATCGAAAGTCGGCCAGCCTGTTCCAACGTC
>JBATAQ010000182.1:0-17715 GCA_049661925.1 Dokdonella sp. | reverse complement strand
CTGCCTCACCCCAACATGCCGCCTCGTATCCGCTTCCTGTTCCCCGGATCAAGTCCGGGGCAGGCTACGGCCAGCGTTTTGCTTCCAGCTTCCTCCAGACGCCCAGTCACCCGAAACGCCCTTGCCTTCCGCTAATCCTTCCCCTTGCCGGGTGGATAGAGGACTTTCACCTCCAAGCAAGTGCGCCCTGCCGGGCGCACCGAAAAACGCCGCCCAAGGGCGGCGTTCGTCATCAAGGTGTTGCGTCGACTCAGGCTTTCATCAAATGGCTTGCGCACCAACCGTTGGCCGCAACACTCTTGCCCGGGAACAACGTGCAGGTGCCGCGCGCGGCACCGCCGCCGTAGAACTTGCAGTTAAGGCAGTTCTGGTCGGGCTTGTAGTTGGGGTGCTTCTTGACATCGGCCTTGGTGTGGTCCTCGACATAACCCAAGGCTTTCGCCGTGGAGTTGTTCGGGTCCAGCGGCGGCAGGTCGGCGGCGAATGCTGGCTGCGCGATCATTCGAGCGGCAAGCGGTGCAGCGACTGCGCCGATGACGGCAAACTTCAAAAACTGGCGACGATTCTCGATCGAGGTTGGCTTGGACATGACGACTCCGTTGCTGTGAGTTGGAACGAGTAGCTTCTTGAGACCAACGACAGACTACGCGGACGCCATGAATCATGACGAACACGAAATGAGAATGAATTGCGATTCCAACAAGCCACATCTTGTGCATCTCAGGGCCGCGTCATCGTGCCGCGCCATTCAGGACCCTGTCGTATAGTTCGCCGCCGTCCCGCATCATGCCCACAATGAGTCCTGCCCCCGCATACGACAGCGCTGCCCTCGCCCGCTGCGCCCGCATCATCGCCGATACTGGTGCCGAGCTTTCCGCGCGGGGACTGACCCCGGCGACCAGCAGCAACTTCTCGATGCGGATGGATGACGAGCACATCGTCGTCACCGTTTCGGGTCGCGACAAGGGTCATCTCGATTCGGACGACGTGATGGTGGTTGATCGCGACGGCAAGGCAGTCGCGACGAACGCGCAGCCATCTGCCGAGACCTTGCTGCACACGCAGATCTATCGTCGCTTCCCGAACGCGCGGGCTGTGCTGCATACGCACTCGCATGCGCAGTCGGTCGCGTCGCGCCTGTATGCGAAGGCCGGCGTGGTCCGCTTCGAAGGTTGGGAATTGCAGAAGGCCATCTCCGGCTACACGACGCATGACAGCGTACTGGAGCTCCCGGTGTTCCCGAACACGCAGGACATGCCGGAACTGGTTGCCCAAATTGATGCATGGCTGGATGCCGGCAAGCCGCTGCACGGCTACCTGATCGACGGCCACGGCATCTACACCTGGGGTGTGGACATGGCGGAGACGCGCCGACATATCGAGGCGTTCGAGTTCCTGCTCAATTGCGAGCTGGATTTGAAACGGCTGGGGGTTGGGAAGTGATGCGGGTCGTGTCGCCACCCACCCTGCACCTCGTCATTCCTGCGAAGGCAGAGGCGCTCTTCAACAGCCGGAGGCTGGTCAATCCATTTTGATTCTGCTTTGGATTCCCCACATCAACGAAGATCAAAATGGGTTCCCGCCTTCGCGGGACTGCGAAGGCAGGATGCCGAAGCGAACATCCGCATCGCGGATGGCCCGAAGGGCGAGCGAATGATTTCGCTCGTAATGACGAAGTAAGTGAGTAATCGAAATGTCACGACTGCGAATATTTGACGAATCCAAACCCGACGCATCGCTGTCTGTGCATGACAGCGGCGCTGCCATCACAGCTGAACTGGCGCAGATCGGCGTGCGGTTTGAACGTTGGGAGGCCAATCGTGCGATCGAGCCCGGTGCCAGCCAGGAAGAAGTGATCGCTGCCTATCACGACGACATTGAGCGACTGCGTCGCGATCACGGCTACCAGGCGGTCGATGTCATCAGTCTGAAACCGGATCATCCTGACCGCGCCATGCTGCGGCAGAAATTCCTGAGCGAGCACACGCACAGCGAGGACGAGGTGCGCTTCTTCGTTGCCGGGTCTGGCCAGTTCACACTGCATGTCGACGGCAAGGTGTACGACATCCTCTGCGAACAAGGCGACCTGATCGGTGTTCCCGATGGAACCCGCCACTGGTTCGACATGAGCGAAGCGCCCTACTTTGTCGCGATCCGTCTTTTCACCAATATCGAAGGCTGGGTCGCGAATTTCACCGGCGACGATATTTCACAGCGCTTTCCTCGCATGACATCAACCCGCACCATCGAGAGCCAAACCACGCCATGATCGACCACGTCAGCACGCCGATTCGCGCCATCGTTACCGATGTCGAGGGCACCACCAGTTCGATCAGTTTCGTCCACGACGTCTTGTTCCCGTACGCGAGGCGTCGCCTGCCGGCGTTCGTGGTGACCCACACCGACACGCCCGAAGTGCAGCACTGGATGCACGAGGCTGCGAAAGAAGCGGAATTCGTTTCCGCCAAACAGCAGGAAGTCATCGACCTGCTGATCCGCTGGATTGACGAGGATCGCAAGTCAACTGCGTTGAAGGCGTTGCAAGGAATGATGTGGGCCGAAGGTTACGCGGCCGGCGATTTCAAGGGCCACGTCTACCCGGAAGTGGCAGATTGTTTGCGTGCATGGAAGGCGCGAGGGTTGCCGGTTTACGTGTACTCGTCGGGTTCGATCGAGGCGCAACGACAACTGTTCAAGCACAGCGACGCGGGCGACCTGTCGGATTTGTTGTCCGGCCATTTCGATACCGGCACCGGCCCAAAGCGCAGCGCCGATTCGTACCGCGCGATTGCCGAGACGATAGGCGTGTCGCCGAAGCAGATCCTGTTCCTGTCCGACATCGTCGAGGAACTTGACGCCGCCAAGCAGGCGGGAATGGCAACGACGATGCTGGCTCGCGCGCCGGATGCGTGCTCCGTCGACGGTCCCCATCGCTGCGTCGCCGACTTCGATGCGGTCACCATTTAGCGCGTCCGGTTTCCCTACAATGTTCGCCGTCGAACTATTCTCGGAACTCTGTTGAATCCACTCGCTCGGCAATTACTTGATGGTGTTCGCGCGGCGTTTCTGTTTCGCCCGCGCAGCGATGCGACGGCAGCGACCGCAACCCACTTCATTGCCCTGCTCGCGTTGTACTTGATAGCCGCGACGGCGATTGCGTGGTTCGACACGGCTGCACCACGGCTATTGAATGGCAACGGCATCGTCGTGATCCTTGCCGACGCGGCGCTGACCCTGGTCGCTGCGTGGATTCTTGTGCGGCAGTTGTCCCGGCCAACACTGCTGTGGGGAACGGCTGCGGTCACCCTGGCGACGACCCTTGCCGTCGTGGTGTTGATCGATTGGCCGCTCGGCTATTTCCTGCCATGGCTGGCCGCACAGAGTCCCTGGGCCGCGATTGCGCTGGAACTGCTGCGCAACATCTGGTGGTTGCTGATCCTTATCGGCATCACGCGTTTGCTGGTGTCGCACGTCGGTTGGCGTGCGCTGGTCGCTGCGGTGATGGCGTTTGCCATATCCGGTGCCGCGTGGTGGTTTTTGCCAGGGCAGTCGATCTTCTCGACGCAAATTGTGCAGGCGGCGGCGCTGGATCCCGACGTCGACGGGAACGCCGACGCGATCGAAGAGGACGTGGTCGACGCACCGTCGTTCAGCGCCGAAGCTGTCATGTTCAACCAGGCCAGCCTGCTTCGCGACGCGCTCGACGCGATCAAACCGCGTGAACCCGGCAAGACCAACCTGTACGTAATCAGCTTCGCGGGCGACGGCAGCGAAGACGTATTTCGCAACGAGGCCGAGTACGTGGAGCGGCTCTTTTCGGAACGCTTCGACAACGCCGGTCGCGTGCTGACGCTGATCAACAACCCTTCGACGGTGACGACGCATCCCTTGGCCACGCTGACCAACTTGCGCCTTGGCGTGCAGGAACTGGCGAGCAAGATGGACCCCGAACAGGACATCCTTCTGGTGTTTCTCACCAGCCATGGCAGCGAAGACCACCAGTTGCTTGTCGATCTTCCTCCGCTGCCGCTGGAACAGATCGAACCCGGCGATCTGCAACGAGCGTTACGCACCGAACCCGACTTGCGCTGGAAAGTGCTGATTGTTTCGGCCTGCTACTCGGGCGGTTTCATCAAACCACTGCGCGACGACGGCACGATGATGATCACGGCATCGCGAGCCGACCGCACGTCGTTCGGCTGCGGCAGCAATTCGAAAATCACCTGGTTCGGCAAGGCGTTCTTTGCCGATGGGCTCAACAAGACGACGTCGCTGCGTGAGGCGTTTGATCTGGCCAGTGCCGATATTCGCCAGTGGGAAACCGACGACCACGTCGAAGACCGCTCGGAACCGCAGATCGCCAGCAATCGCCGCATCGAAGCCAAGCTCGACCAGTGGTTGCGGGGACGGAAGATTGGGCCGGCGATTCCGTTTGATGGAAGTGATAAGGAAAACGAGGGTGCTGTTGGCGCGACCGCCCCAACTGTTTCTGGAGGCGCGAAAACATCACCTACTCGTCATGACGAGTGAACTCATTCACTCGCCCTCCGGGCCATCCGCGATGCGGATTTTGGCTTCGGCATCCTGCCTTCGCAGTCTCGCGAAGGCGGGGACCCATTTTGATTTTGCTGATTTTCAAGCAACTTGACGAAGATCAAAATGGATTGACCAGCCTCCGGCTGTTGAAGAGCGCCTCTGCCTACGAAGGAATGACGAGAGTGGAGAGCCTTCTCAGGAATCGCAAGGTTAACGTGTTGCCACGAGACCATGGCTTCCGATACTTCCGGTTAAAGCCGCAGCGGCGTAGGATCGTGCGCATTCTGGTTGGGATGTTTCGATGGCAATCAACAAGTTGTGCTGCGGCCTTGCCGCTTTCGCGTTGAGTTCTGGCCCGGCGCTCGCTGACGACTGGTTCATTGAGGCCCACTATCAGAACCCAGCCCAGATTCGCGCGGTCGCTGGTGAATTCCAGCATCTGATCATCGACGAAAAACGCCAGACGATTCGCGTCGACACCGATGAGGCAGGAATTCGTCTGCTGGAAGATGCGGGCATGAGCGTGACTGTCGACATGGCCGCGACCGCGCAAATGCGTGCTTCGGACCTGGCGATGGTGCGAGGACAGGGCACGGAATCAATTCCCGGCTACGCCTGCTATCGCACCGTCGAAGAAACCTATTCCACAATCGACAATCTGGTCAGCAGTCATCCTGGCCTTGCCAGTGCGCAAGACATTGGCCCGACCTGGCAGCACACGCAAAATGCTACGCAGGGTTACCAGATGCGCGCCTTGCGGATCACTAATCTTGATACGGTGGGAAGCGATCCGGATCGGCCGAAAATGGTGGCGATCGGATCGATCCATGCCCGCGAGTACACGCCGGCAGAGTTGCTGACACGGATGGCCGAATGGCTGGTCAACAACTACGGCATCGATGCGCAGGCAACGTGGCTGGTCGACCATGTGGATTTCCGCTTTGTGCTGGAAGCGAATCCTGATGGACGCAAGAAGGCGGAGTCTGGAATTTCGTGGCGCAAGAACACGAATACTGTCGATGGCTTTTGCGTAACAAATCCGCCGAATGGAAGCAGCCAGCCGGGAATCGATCTGAATCGCAACTTTCCGTTTCACTGGAGCACCGTGCTCAACGGCTCCAGCGGCACCAAATGCAGCCTCACCTTTCGCGGGCCCACCGCTGGGTCCGAACCGGAAACGCAGAATCTGGTTGCGTATCTAGCGGGCACACCCGGAGTGGGTGGCGAGTACGACGGTGGACTGTTCCCTGATCGACGGGGCGATGCCAGCGCATTGCCAGCCCCGGATGACTACGCCGGCCTGTTCTTCGATATCCACAGTTATTCCAAACTGGTCTTGTGGCCATGGGGTGACACCACGACGCCGTCCGCGAACGCTGAAGCGTTCACGTCAATCGGGCGGCGCCTTGCGTACTTCAACGGATATGAGCCGATGCAAGCGGTCGGTCTGTATCCCACCGACGGCACTACCGACGATACGTTTTACGGTTTGCTCGGCACACCGAGTTTCACGATTGAATTGGGCAACCAGTTCTTCGAAAGTTGTACCGCCTTCCAGAACACCATCCTTCCGGCGAATCTCGCCGCATTGAAATACGCGGCACGCGTTGCATGGCGTCCGTACCAGTTGCCGCTTGGCCCCGATGTCACATCGATCAGTCCCATCATTCGGGTTGACCAGGGCACGCTGGTCACGTTGAACGCCGTCATCGACGAGCTGGGCTACAACAACTCGAACGGCGTCCAGCCGACCTTTCCGATTGCGGCGGCGAACGCGTTTGTCGACGACGCGCCCTGGGACGCTGGTGCGGTTGCCATACCGTTGCAAGCCAGTGATGGCAGCTTCGATGCGAAGACGGAATCAGTGACCGGTTTGATCGACACGACGGGCTTCACAGTCGGTCGACACCTGGTCTACGTGCAGGGCGTCAATTCGCAAACCAGCGGCGGCCGTGCCGGCGCGCCGGACGCGGTGTTCCTCGACGTAATGCCCCCCGGCGACTCCATCTATTTTGGTGGCTTCGACAGTCCATAGACACCTTGCAAGCGCTTTTCCGGCGACGGCATGTGCCGTTCGTCGGCGCGATTCGCGCTCTGGACGGTCAACCCTCCCAAAGCGGCCGCGAACCGATATCGTGGTCAATCTGCTGACAGTTGCAGGGCGGGGGGATGACTGTTTTTAGCGCGCTGAATGGATTTCGCCGAACGTCGTGTGCGCTGTTGCTGGCGGTCGCGCTACCGGCTAGCGGGCTGGCGGTGGCCGCGGAAACAATCGTCGTGGATGACACGCCGGTGCAGCGGCTCAGCTTCCCGGATGTAATGAAGGAAACGGTCAGGCAGATCGATGCCAGCGCCATCCTGCGTGAGTTCGACGCCCCACACATGTTCAGCGCGTCGAACGAGCCAACTGCGAATTTTGGATTCAGCGACACTGCCTGGTGGTTGCACAGCCGGTTGCGTGCGGCGGGAACAGCTTCTGCGGAGCGCATCGTTGCGCTCGGCAATCCGCTGCTGCGCGATGTCGATTTTTACCTGCGCCATGCCGATGGAAGGATCGAGTCCATTGCTCTCCCAGGCGCGCCTGGCGCACCGCATGCAACGATCCATTTGCCACCGAATGGCAACGTCGTCGACCTGTTTGTGCGCGTGCAAAGCCAGCATCCGTTGGTGCTGCCGCTGAAGCTGTACACGCCCTCAGCCTATGCCGCCCAGCGCGAATCCGGTCACATGATTACCGGTCTGGTGATCGGCATGCTGACCGCCCTGGTTGCCTACAATCTGTTGCTCGCCGTTGCGCTGCGCAAACGCAACTATCGATGGCTGGCGCTACACCTTTTCAGTTTTGCATTGTTGCTGCTCGCCGTTCAGGGTTTTGGCGGCGAGATGATGGCGTCGCTAACGAACCAGCGCTCGACCAATCTGTTTTATGCCGCGCTGTCGTTCGCCATGTTCGGCATGTTGGCGTACGCCTTCAGCTTGTTGCGTCTTGGCAAGCAATTGCTGCTGGCTGGCCGCGTGGTCAAGGGGCTGGCCATGCTGCGATTGCTGTTGGCTGCCCTGGCGCTCCTGCTACCGGCGCAATGGCTGGCGCAACTGAGTGTCGCCCTGTTGATCCCCGACATCGCCGCGATAGCGACGCCTGCGATCATCCTCGCGCTGCGTGGCAGCAAACCGGCACGCTTGCTGTTGTTCGCGTGGACCGTGTTGATGGGATTGCTGGTCGCCGACAGTCTGCTCGCCTTTGCACTGTTGCCGGCGATGGGCGTGGTCACCATCGGCCTGGTGGTGGCCATCGTGATCGGCGCGGCAGTGATCACCTTCGCGAGCGTGTTGAGTTACGAGAGCCTGAATGAGCAATACCAATCGGTGACCATGCAGTCGGCGAACACGCTGGAGAAGGGCGTGGCGGAACGCACGCGCTCGCTGGCGACTACCATGGCCGCGCTCAACGATGCCAACCAGCGCCTGCGCGACGCCAATGACCGCGATGGCTTGACCGGCGTCTACAACCGGCGTTACTTCGACCGCACGATTGAGGCGCTGCTTTCGCGCAGCCGGACTGCCGGTCAATCATTCAGTGCGTTGGTCGCCGACATCGATCATTTCAAGAAGGTCAACGACACGGTCGGCCACTTGGCGGGAGACGACTGTATCCGCATGGTCGCGAACACGATCCAACAGCAGCTGCATCCCGGCCAGCCACTGGTTCGCTACGGCGGCGAAGAATTCGTGATCCTGTTGCCCGGCATGACGGCCACGATGGCGATGACCAAGGCCGAGCAACTGCGAATCGCCATCGCCGCCGCCCAGGTTACCTGCAACGGCAAGCCGCTTCGGATGACGGTCAGCATTGGCGTCGCCACCGTGGCCGCCAACGAACGCGTCAGTGCAGAGACGCTGATCCGCAGCGCCGACACGGCGCTCTATCTGGCCAAGGCCGATGGCCGTAATCGGGTCGTGCACGGTGGAGCCAGCGAGCAACCCACGTTTGGTTGAAGGCAAAGCCAGCCCAGCGTGACAAGTGAAACCGCACGCAATGGACTGGCGAGACGGGACTAGATTTCCCGCGCAACCATCATGTCGCAAACCGTCTTCACGTCACCATCCATCGCGCGGTCACGACGCATGAACGCGATGCGCTCGCGAATGCGTGCATGCGCGTCGCGGACCGCGTCGCCAGCGTGGAAATCATCGGCTTCGGAGAGTGCCTGCATCAGTTGCTCGACCTCGGCGCGGAAATTCGCATAGCTCGCGGAATCCTCGCGCGGCGCGTTGGCGATCTTGCCGATCATCGCATCGCAGTCGCCGTCGGCTGACAACTGGCGTGCGGCGTTGAGCATGTCCTGGCGATATTCCAGCGCCTGCGCCGCGGTGTAGAACTCGAGCGCAATCACGTGGGACAAGTCCTCGGTCATCTCCAGCACATGGCGCGCCTCGTTCGCACCCATCGATACATGATCCTCGGCATTGGCGCTGGTCGGGATGGAATAGACCGATGCCGGGTGCGCGCGTGAAGCGAGGTCGTTGACCAGTGCGGCGGCGGTGTATTGCACGATCATGAATCCCGAATCGGTGGCGTCCTCGTTGCCGGTAAGGAAGGCCGGCAAACCATCGTTCGTTGCGGGATCGACCAGCTTGTTGAGTCGACGTTCGGAGATCGAAGCCAGCACCGGGATCGATGCCTTGAGGTAACTCATCACCAAGGCCAGTGGCATGCCGTGGAAGTGGCCGGCTGACACAACCTGATCTTCGATATGGTTGGGTCGCCCTGCCGCTTTTCCACCAGCGAAAACCTCGTCATCGGGGTCCGGGAAAACCAGCGGATTGTCGGTGACGGAATTCAATTCGATATCGGTCACCCGGCACGCCTGCGCCCAGGCATCGCGCACGGCACCGTGCACCTGCGGCGCGCAACGCAGGCAGTACGCATCCTGCGGCTGATGTTTCTTGCCACCACGAAAAGGCTGGAAACGCGCGTAAAACGCTTCTCGCCCGTGCCGTTGGCTCGGTGGTACCCAGTCCCAGGCAATATCGAAACGCTGCGCTTGTTGCTCGGGAGTGGACCAGGCATCGACCGTCCAGCTGCGGAAGCGTGGAACCAAGTGGTACGGGATATCGACCAGGGTCGAACCATCAATCAGCTCGCGCAAATGAGCTGCCGATTCGACTTGGCCCGGATGCGGACGCAGCGCATGTACTTCCGGCCGCATGGCACCACTGCGTCCGGCAAACGCATCCAGCGTCATCGCCGCGGCAAGATCGGCGCTGCTTAGAAGATATTCCATGCGATCCAGTGCGAGAACGGCCGTCGCGAGCATTTGCGCGGTGCCGTTGTTGAGGGCAAGGCCTTCCTTGAATGACAGCTTCACCGGTTCAAGGCCAACTTTCTTCAAAGCATCCGCACCACTCGTTCGCTCGCCGTCGACAAAGGCTTCGCCGCCGCCAAGCAGCACGATCGCCAGATGCGACAGCGGCGCAAGATCGCCACTCGCACCGACCGAACCTTTTTCGGGAACGACCGGCGTCACATCGCGGTTGAGCAGTTCGGTGAGAGCCTGCAAGGTGGAAACGCGAATACCGGAATGGCCACGCAGCAAGGTGTTGATGCGGATCGCCAGCATCGCCCGAACCACCTCGCGAGAGAATGGCTTACCGACGCAAACGGCGTGAGTGATGATGAGGTTTTCCTGCAACTCTTCGAGCAGCGAATCGGTGTGTACCTCGCGACCGCTTTCCGGCAACTCGTCGCGTACCCGATGCGCGCCGAGCAGCTTGTCGGCATTGCTGCCGAATCCAGTGGTGACACCGTAGACCGGCTCGCCGCGACGCACCTGTGAGGCAAGAAAATTTGCAGCCTTTTCGACGCGTGCCAAGGCATCGGCATGCAAGCTGACGCTGCGACCTGCGGCAATGTCGGCGACATCGCGCCGCGTCAGGCGGGTTCCGTCCAGTTCGATCAATGGTTTGGGCATCACGCGAGTCCTGTCTGCAATCGCGCATTGTCGACGATTGCGCGCTCCTGGACCAACGCGACAGGCTGTAGACTCGCGCCAAATTGATCCATGGAGTTGAAATGCGCGCCCCAGCCTGTCTGATCCTGGCAACACTTTTGACCAGCCCTTTCGCACATGCGGATGGGTTGACCGACCTGCGCGCAAGCCTTGCCAAGTTCGACGGCGATGCGGCAATTGCAGCTCAACTGTCGATGCAGAAGATCTCGAAAAGCGGCGATAGTGACGAACCCAAATCGTCGAGCGCGCAAGCAAGTGTCACCACCTCATCAAACAACGGTGCATTGCAGATCAGCTACAACGCGGCAACGCTCGACAAGGTCGAAACCGAGGCCAACAAGCGCAGCGGCAACACGGAAGCCGTGACCCCGTTGGCCGACTTGTTGCGTGACATCACACCGACCCAGGTCAACGCCATGCTGTCCTACGCCGGCTCGCTCACGCGCAAGCTGGAGCAGGCGACGATAAGGGAGGACAAGGCCGACACGCTGGACGGCAAGCCGGCACGGCTGCTGGTGTTTGAGGTTCCGCTGAACGCATCGGCGAAAGATCGCGCGTCGATGAAGGATTACACCGGTACCCTGAAGGTGTGGATGGATGACGCGGGCGTGCCGCTGGCGATCGATCAGGAACAGGTGTTCAGCGGTCGACGCATGCTGATCAGCTTCAAGGGCAGCAGCAGGGAAACCGCTACCTTGCAAAAGGTGGACGAACGGCTGGTCGTGGTCAAACAAAAGCGTGGTCAGACATTTTCCGGCTTCGGCCAGATGTCGGACAGCACAACGAGTACCACGCTGACGATTCAGTAGCGCTACTTGGTTGCCTGGTACGCAGCGAGGGCGTCTTCGCGCGACGACTTCAAATCAACTATCGGTGCCGGGTAGCCAGTGCGTTCGAGCAGGTCAGGATCGTCCCAGGGTCGATGCACCAGCGGTGCCGGAACGTCTTTCAGTTCCGGTATCCAGCGCCGAACGTAGGAGCCTTGCGGATCGAATTTTTCGCCCTGTGTCACCGGATTGAAAATACGGAAATACGGTGCTGCATCCACACCGCAACCGGCGGTCCATTGCCAACCCTGTGAATTGTTGGCGAGATCGGCATCGACCAGCGTGTCCCAGAACCAGCGTTCGCCGTGGTGCCAGTGTTGGCGCAGATTCTTTGTCAGGAAACTCGCGACCAGCATGCGTACGCGGTTGTGCATCCAGCCGGTCGCCCACAACTCGCGCATGCCCGCATCGACCATCGGGATGCCGGTACGGCCTTGCTGCCAGCGCTTGAGCAGGGCTGCGTTGCGGCCATCCCAACGGAACGCGTCGAAACGCGGATTGAGGTTTTCCTTCGGCATCGTAGGGAAGTGGTAGAGCAGGTGCTGGGAGAATTCGCGCCAGCCGATTTCGCGCAGGTACGACTCGGAGGCCTTCTCCATGCCGGCACGGTGATCGCCCTGTTGCAATGACCATGCAACCTGGTTCGAGGAAATTTCACCGAAGTGCAAGTGTGGCGATAGCCGCGAAGTGCCGACGCGATCAGGTCGATCACGATCGCTCGCATAGTCGGCCAGCGCCGATGACTTGAAATCATCCAGCGACTCATTCGCGCCGGCTTCGCCCGGCTGCCAGGCATCGTGGAATTGCTTGTCCCAGCCGATGCTGGGCAACAGATCGAGATCGGCGAGCGTGGTGGTGTTCTTGATCGCCGGGGTCGCTATTTTTTTCGGTGCAGGCAATGGCTCTCGCGGCTGCAGCCGTGCCCGGATATTGCGCCAGAACGGCGTGAAGACGCGGTACGGATCACCCTGCCCGGTCTCGACCTGCCAAGGTTCGAACAGTAGTGATCCGTTGAAACTTTCAGTGGTCGTGCCGGCGTCAACCAATGCGGACTTGATCTTCTTGTCGCGCTTGATCGCGGCAGGCTCGTAGAGTCGATTCCAGTAGACCGCATCGACGTTGTACGTCTTGACCAACGCTTGCAGCGACGCCCGCGATTCACCTGCGACGACAAGCAACTTCGCACCGCACTCACGCAACTCCCTGTCGAGTGCCGTCAGCGAATGATGCAGCCACCAATGACTCGCCGCACCGGGTTGCCACGGCGCTTCCTCGTCCGGCGCGTGGATGTATACACAGATGAGCTGGTCGTGGCGTTCCAGCGCAGCCGCCAGTGCCGGATTGTCAGCGAGTCGAAGGTCGCGACGGAACCAGACCAGGCCCGTACTCATTTCTTCCGACCTGGTTCAAGCACCTTCTTGAGGAAGTGCCCGGTATGCGACGCCTTGGTCTTGGCGATTTTTTCCGGCGGCCCGACAGCAATGATCTTGCCGCCTCTACCACCGCCTTCGGGACCTAGATCAATCACCCAGTCAGCCGTCTTGATGACATCGAGGTTGTGTTCGATAACGACGACCGTGTTGCCATGCTCGGTCAGGCGATGCAAGACCTTGAGCAATTGTTCGATATCGAAAAAGTGCAGGCCGGTCGTTGGCTCGTCGAGAATATAGAGCGTGTTGCCGGTATCGCGCTTGGACAACTCGCGCGAAAGCTTCACGCGCTGCGCTTCGCCACCGGACAAGGTTGTCGCGCTCTGTCCCAGCTTGATGTAGCTCAGCCCAACATCAACCAGGGTTTCCAATTTGCGCGAGATCGACGGCACCGGTGCGAACAACTTCGCCGCGTCCTCGATCGTCATGTCGAGCACATCGGCAATGGTGTGGCCCTTGTAGGTGATGTCCAGCGTCTCGCGGTTGTAGCGTTTGCCCTGGCAGACATCGCAGGGCACGTAGACATCGGGCAGGAAGTGCATTTCGACCTTGATCATGCCGTCGCCCTCGCAGGCTTCGCAGCGACCACCACGCACGTTGAAACTGAAGCGGCCCGGCCCGTAGCCGCGCACTCGCGACTCGGGAACTTGTGAGAACAGATCACGCAAAGGCGTGAACAAGCCGGTGTACGTCGCCGGGTTGGAACGCGGCGTGCGACCGATCGGGCTCTGGTCAATCGCGACGACCTTGTCAAATAATTCAATGCCCTGGATTTCGCGGAACGGTGCAGCCTTGTCGTTCGCACCGTTGAGTTCGGCAGCGGTATGCCGATGCAGGGTGTCGTTGATCAGCGTCGATTTGCCGGATCCGGAAACGCCGGTCACGCAGACGAACAGACCCGCGGGAATTTCGAGATCGACATCTTTCAGATTATTGCCGCTCGCGCCCAGCAACTTCAGCATCCGGTCGGGATCGGGTTTGCGGCGCTTCTCCGGCATTTCGATTTGTCGCTTGCCGGAAAGGTATTGACCGGTCAACGAACGCGGTGCTTTCAGGATGTCCTTGAGTTTGCCCTGGGCAACAATCTCGCCGCCGTGCACGCCGGCACCGGGACCGATGTCGACGACGTAGTCTGCAAGACGGATTGCGTCTTCATCGTGCTCGACCACTATCACCGTGTTACCCAAGTCGCGAAGCCGCGTCAGCGTACCGAGCAAGCGTTCGTTGTCGCGTTGGTGCAGGCCGATCGAGGGTTCATCGAGCACATACATGACGCCGACCAGGCCAGCCCCAATCTGACTCGCCAGACGGATGCGTTGCGCTTCCCCACCCGACAGCGAATCGGCTTGGCGGTCGAGGGTGAGGTATTCCAGACCAACGTCATCCAGGAAGTGCAAGCGCTCGCGAATCTCCTTGACGATCTTCACGGCAATCTCGCCACGCCAACCTGGCATGGTCAGCTGTTCGAAGAATGCCAGCGACTGGTCGATCGGCAGCGCGCTGATGCTGGGCAGGTTGCGATCAGTCACGAACACGTTGCGCGCGCTGCGATTCAGGCGCTGGCCGCTGCATTCGGGGCACGGCTGGTTGTTGATGTACTTGGAAAGCTCTTCGCGCACCGCTGCCGATTCGGTTTCGCGATAGCGCCGTTCCAGATTGTTGACGATGCCTTCGAAGCGATGCTTGCGCGTCACCGTGCCGCCGGAATCGTTGACGTAGCGGAACGAAATCGTCTCGCTGCCCGAGCCATACAGCACCTTGTCGCGGTTCGCCTTGGTCAACTCGTTCCACGGTTGCTCGATGTCGAACTTGTAGTGCTTGCCGAGCGCGCCGATCATCTGGAAATAGTAGTTGGTGCGACGATCCCAGCCACGAATCGCGCCACGCGCCAGGCTCAACTCGGGATGACCCACGATGCGCGCCGGATCGAAGAACTGGGTCACGCCCAAGCCATCGCATTTCGGACAAGCACCTACCGGCGAGTTGAACGAGAACAGGCGCGGCTCAAGTTCCGGCAGCGAGTAGTCGCAGATCGAGCACGAGTAGCGCGACGAGAAAAGTATGGTCGGCGCATCGGCGTCGGCCGCTCCCGGCATCCTGCCTCCCGCGTCACTAGCGCTGTCCTGCGCAGCGTCTAGATTGGCGAGGATTACCAAGCCGTCGCCCAGCCGCAACGCGGTCTCGAACGATTCGGCCAGTCGCTGCTTGATATCGTCTTTCGGTCGAAACCGATCAACGACCACTTCAATCGTGTGCTTCTGGCGCAATGTCAGTGGAGGCACGGCATCCAGTTCGTGCACAACACCATCGACTCGCGCACGGATGAAGCCTTGCGAACGCAACTGATCGAACACCTGCACATGCTCACCCTTGCGCTCACGGATCACCGGCGCGAGCAACATGTAGCGTTTCTCGGCATCGAGCGCGAGAGTCGCGTCAACCATCTGGCTGATCGTCTGCGCTTCCAGCGGCGTGCCGTGGTCGGGACAGCGCGGCGTGCCAACACGCGCATACAACAGTCGCAAATAGTCGTGGATTTCCGTGATCGTGCCGACCGTTGAACGCGGATTATGCGAGGTCGATTTCTGCTCGATCGAAATCGCCGGCGACAGCCCTTCGATGTGATCGACATCGGGCTTTTCCATGATCGACAAAAACTGTCGCGCGTACGCCGACAACGATTCGACGTAGCGACGCTGCCCTTCGGCGTAAATGGTGTCGAACGCCAGCGACGACTTGCCCGAACCGGACAGGCCGGTGATCACGATCAGGCTGTCCCTCGGCAGATCGAGGTCAATGTTCTTCAGGTTATGGGTGCGCGCTCCGCGAATGCGGATGGTGTCCAGAGGCATGGAAACTACGATTCCGGTTCGGGGCGAACGCCACTATATCGGGTCCGCCTGACTGCACTTCAACCGAGGCGGATCGATATGATGGCGGCCCTTTTGCCACACCGAGCGACCCTTGTCCGAATCGCATTCCGTCGATATCGCTATCATCGGCGCCGGCGCATCGGGCGTGATGGTCGCCGTCCAGATTGCTCGGCAATCCCTTGCCGCTGGCATCGCCATGCCTTCCGTCTTGCTGATCGACCAGGCCAAACAGGCCGGTATCGGCATTGCCTATTCGACAACACGGCCGGAACACCTGCTCAATGTCGTCGCGGGGCGCATAAGCATCCTGCCCAGCGAGTCTGGGCATTTCGTCGACTGGCTGCTTGAGCAAGGCGAAGCACCTGTCGGACTGGCTGATCGCTTCGTGCCACGTGATCTTTTCGGACGCTATCTGCAAGCGCAGTTGCAGCACACACAGGCCGCCGGAGTCCAGGTTCGCGGCGAGCAGGTTGTCGCGCTCGATATGGGCGCGGCTCACCGCATTCGTTTCGCCAGTGGCGGGCACGTTGACGCTGGCGCGGTGGTGTTGGCCATCGGCAACAATCCACGCAAATTGCCGCTGCCACACGATGGAATTGACGTGTTTGAAGCCTGGGACCACACGAAGGTCGCGAGCATCGCGGCGGATGACAGAATCGCCATCATCGGTGCCGGGCTGAGCATGGTTGACGCCGTATTGACCCTTGCCGCAAACGGACATCGAGGCCGGATCGACGTGTTCTCGCGCCACGGCCTCACGCCGCTCGCGCACGACGCCGACCATGACAGCGCTGACATTGATATTGACGCGTTCGCGATGATGCCGTTGCGAGCGCGACTGCATCATCTGCGCCAGTGGGCAGTCGACCATCCTTCCCGCGCATGGCAAGCCATGATGCGAACCTTGCGCGACCCTGGACAACGCTTGTGGCAAAGTCTTGGCGACGATGACCAGCGTCGTTTCCTTCGCCATGTCGTGCGCTATTGGGACATCCATCGACATCGCGTCGCTCCGCAAGTGGCAGCGACTCTGGCGTCGCTCCGAGAGAGCGGCCACTTGACCGTGAATGCCGCCAGACCTGTTTCGATTCGGGCCGAAGGCGATCGCATCGAGCTGATTTTCATACCGCGCCACCAATCAACAACGAAGGCTCTGACGTTTGATTGCGTCATCAACGCGACAGGGCTGGAATCCCATCTCGATTCGTCCGCTAATCCTCTACTGCGATCGATGTTCACCGTAGGCCTCACACGAGCTGGTCCACATGGACGCGGCCTGGACACGTCCAGCGATGGGCATTTGATTGATCGAGGCGGCGCGGTTCAGCCGAATCTTTACACGCTCGGCAGCCCGCGCGTCGGCAGCCTGTGGGAATCCATCGCCATCCCGGATTTACGCGTTCAGGCCTCAGAATTGGCAGCGAGCCTGCTCCACGGTCGTGCCATCCAGACGCGAGACGGCTGTCGCGAATGACGCGCCGCGCTTGCCGGTTTGCTGACGCGACGTTGGTCGATCATCTGATGAGGCTCCCACCTGGCTCTTGTGGTTGGCTGTCGCCAGACCGATCAGGCGATTCTCGCGCCTGCCGCCCGCTCCTCGCTACTTGTTGGCGAATGCCAAGCGGGTCAAGCCTTTCTCCCCGCCTGAGGCGCGCGAGTCACTTTTCTGGCGCACAGAAAAGTAACCAGAAGATGCAGCCCGATGGCCTGTCGCCGGCACGGTGAATCCGTGCGGGTGCGCAAGCACTGGCCGGGTTCGGCTGAAGGCACATCCTGTGCCGCAGCCGAAGCCACGCGATCCCTCGCGCGGCCCGCAAGCGGCTGGTCTGTCCAGCACTTGCCGACAGGAACGGGCGGGTGAGTCACAAGCAACAGCAACCGCCGCAAAGCGGCCGCTTTACGCAGCGCTTTGCGCTGCGTGCGGTTGATCTTCATCCCGATTCGGGGAGGCGAGATGGCTGCGAGGCGGCCCGCAGGGTGGCCCGAATGGATTCGGGCCAGTTCGCTGTCAGCACAGGGATGTGCTGTCAGCGAACCC
>JBATAQ010000181.1:0-2188 GCA_049661925.1 Dokdonella sp. | reverse complement strand
GCAGTTCTGGGTGGCGTGCCAGCAACCGCAAGCGCAGTCACCATGGACTGCAGCATCCATCCGGGAGCCGGTTCATCGGCCGCAGCGCTGAAGGCCATGACGAAACTGACCCAGGATGCCGCCCAGGAGATCGCACTTTCCAGCTACGGCGCTACCCGCCTGAAAGTGACCGAAGCCGAGCTGGAAGCCGAGAACGGATGTCTGGTGTACTCCTTCGACGTTCGCGTCGCAGGGCGATCAGGAATCGACGAAGTGCTGGTGGATGCCGGCAATGGCAAAGTGTTGCAGCGCAATCATGAATCCCCGAAACAGGAAGCGGATGAAGCCACTGCCGACAAGGCTCGAACGCCGCATTCGTGATGCCGCTCAGTGCGGAGCGCGATTCCCGCATGCGCGGGTCCGCCGTGGCCACCGCGTCGGTGTCTCATCGTCCCGCACGGCTGGCAAGCAAATCGTGATACATACCTGAGCAATGAATGGATCATCGGTGACAGGGCAAGGGCTCAAGGTCCTCATCGTCGAGGATGAGCGTGATATCGCGGCGAATATCTGGGACTACCTCGAAGGCCGCGGTTACGTGGTTGACCATGTCGTGGACGGCGAGCAGGGATTGGCGCGGGCCGTCGAGGGTGGTTTCGATGTCGTCGTGCTTGATCTTGGCTTGCCGCGACTGGACGGCCTGGAACTGTGCCGTCGCCTGCGCAGCGCCGGCAGCGGCGTGCCGGTGCTGATGCTGACCGCGCGCGACACGCTTGAGGATTGCCTGAGCGGATTCGAGCACGGTGCTGACGACTACATGGTCAAGCCATTTGCGATGCGCGAGCTGGAAGCGCGCATCCGCGTGCTGCATCGACGTGGCTCACCCAGCGACGACATTCCGTTAACCAGCGGCGAACTGAGTTACTCGCCGAAGTCGATGTTGGCGTCGCGCGCCGGACGATCGATTCCACTGACGGTTTCGCAGGGTCGAATCTTGAGCATCCTGATGCGCGAGTCGCCGAATGTGGTCCGTCGCGAGGCGATGTTGAGTGCCGTCTGGGGTGAGGAAGGCGGCACCTACGCGGCATTGCACACGCACGTCTGCGCCCTGCGCACCCTGGTTGATCGCCCTTTCGACAAACCCATGCTGCAGACCATCCACGGCATCGGCTACCGACTCGTCGCGCCGTCGTGAACAAACGCCCGGCTTCGTTGCGCTGGCGCGTCACCCTTGCCTTCGGCCTGCTGGGAGCGGTAATGAGCGGCCTGTTTGCAGCGGCGACCACGTTCATAACGGAACACTACGAAGAAGTGTTGCTTGACGGCATGCTCAGCAGTGTCGCGGCCGACATCGGTGCGCGCCACGCCCAACGAACGGGCAAGCCGGTGGTCCTTCCGCAATCGCACACCCTGGCCGGATTCCTGCGCCACGCCGATGGAAGCGGCAGCGTGCCGGAGGAATACACCTCCTTGCCCCTTGGCATGCACGAGGTCGATCTGGACGACCAGCGCGAATTGCGTGTCGGCGTATTTGAGCTGGACGGCGACCGGCTCTACCTTGCCGTCAATCTCGTCGATGTCGAGTCGCTGGAGACCGGGCTTGAACTGATCCTGGCGGCTATCGTGGTGATCGGCACCCTGATCGCAGCGTGGTTGGGCTGGTTGTTTGCGGGGCGCACCATTGCCCCGGTGCGACGGCTTGCCGAAGCCGTCGAAGCGCTGCCAACGCGCGCGCAACGCACCGAACTTGGCCAGCGTGAAGCAAACGACGAACTCGGCCGGCTTGCCGTGGCGATCGACAGCTACCAGCGCCGACTGGTGCACGCGGATGAACGCGAACGCACGTTCTTTGCCGATGCCAGCCACGAGCTGCGCACGCCGCTTGCCGTGGTTCGCGGTACGGCTGAATTGTTGCTCGACGACGGTCAGCTCGCCGATCAGCCGCGCGCCCGCATCGAGCGACTCGATCGCGGCGTGCAGACCCTGGCTGACTTGCTCGAAGTCCTGCTGGGCCTGGCGCGCGGCACGACCAGCCCTGTCGAATTGGTCGATGCAGCAGCCTGGCTGGACACGACCTTCGCCGACACGCCGGTGATCCATCGGCTGGAGATTCGCGTGGCATCCGATGCCGCCGGACGACTGGAATTGCGATCGCGTGAGGCAAGTCTGGTGGTTCGCGGCATCGTGCGTCGGCTTGAGCGCAGCCGTG
>JBATAQ010000180.1:0-3802 GCA_049661925.1 Dokdonella sp. | reverse complement strand
GGATTTGCTGGTTCGGCGCTGGCCGGTTGGACGTTGCGTCGAGGGGAAGCTGATTCTGCACTCATCTTCACGCGTTGGCGCTTGATGCTCGCGGCGCTGTTGGCAACGCTGTTGCTTGGCTTTGCTTACCTCGGGCCGATGCTCGACGGTCCGCGTTGCTGACCACGTCTTCATTCCCAGCTTCGCGTACTGCTGTTCGTGAAATGTCGCAAGGACGCGCTCAGCCGTCCAAAAACACTTCTTCGTCATTCCTGCGAAGGCACACTGCTGTCCGGAATAAATCGACCGCGTCAGTGGAAACCGTTGCGGCGATTGGTCTACGTCGCTTTTTCAGAACGTGCCACTCAAACTTTCCAGGGCGGTACGTTCCTGCATTTCGTCTCCCCGGCGAAGGCCGGGGCCCAGTCGTTAGATGCTTTTGGCAATCCTCATCTGATGCGGTGCTGTCTGAATAGCCCCCAAAAGACTGCCAGAAGCCGTCGTCCACTAGACCCCGGCCTGCGCCGGGGAAACGAATCGGTTCGGTTGCGCGCATCGCAGCTCGAGGCGCCGACGACTGGGTACTCATGCGGACAAAATTGCTCCGAACAGCGGTGTGCGAAGGCAGGAATCCACTTTGATCTTCGGCTAGTCGCTGATGGAACAGCAGGATCAAGACGGCTTCCCGCCTACGCGGGATTGACGAGGGGGTCGGTCGTTGGCGCAGGCGACTGTTGAGTCGTTTGTAGCGCAATATCGCCAGCTACGAAATATCCACGCAGACCAACAACTGGGGCATCCCCAATCCAGTTCCGGTATCCTCCACGCCGGTTTTTCAATTGTTGCCTGCATGCGCCGCCACCTGCTTGACCTGATCCTCTTCAGCACCTATGCCGAACTGCGCGCCGAGCGTTCGCGCAGCTACCTCGGGCTGATCTGGTGGGTGCTGGAGCCGGCCATGATGATGCTGGTGTTCTGGCTGGTGTTCGGCGTGATCCTGCACAACGGCGGCCCGGACTACGTGCCGTTCCTGCTGATCGGCTTCACCATCTGGCAGTGGATCAAGTCGTGCATCACCCACGCCGGCTACGCGATCTGGAGCAACCTGCCGCTGATTCGCCAGGCACCGTTGCCGCCGCTGATGTTCGCTCTGGTGCAGATGCTGGCTGACACGGTGAAGTTCTTCTTCATCTTCGCGCTGCTGGTGGTTGTTCTGTGGTTCATGGGCTTTCCGCCGAACATGGCTTACCTCGCGCTGATTCCCTTGTTCATCATCGTCTTCATCTTCTCGATTGGCGCAGGTTTCGTCGTGGCCGCCGTGGTGCCGCTGATACCCGACCTGCGCTTCGTGATCGAGCAGTTCCTGACCATTCTGATGTTCCTGTCGGGCGTGATTTTTTCGCTCGACGCGGTGCCACCAGATCTCGCCCAGGTCCTGAAATGGAATCCAATCCTCGAATTGATCGAGGCGACCCGCGGAATCCTGATGCACAGTCAATGGCCTGACCTGATGACGATGCTCCGCGTTGCCATCGAATCGCTGGCGATCTGTGCGCTGGGCATCACCATGGTGCAGCGACTGTCACCGCGATACCCGAAGCTGGCCGCATGATGGACACCGCACTGATCGAGCTGGACAAAGTCGGCGTCGCGTTCTCTGCGCAGAGGCGCGTTGGGGGCGGTCGTTTCTGGGCGCTGGAGGAAGTGTCACTGACCCTGCGTCGCGGCGAACGGCTGGGTGTGATTGGCCGCAATGGCGCCGGCAAGAGCACCTTGCTGCGCGTGCTCGCCGGCATCCTCAGGCCGGATCGCGGCACCGTCACGCGCAAGCCCATTTCGGTGCAGTTGCTCGCGTTGGCGCTGGGTTTTGTGCCCTATCTGACTGGGCGCGACAATGCCGTCCTGTCCGGCCTGATGCTGGGCCTGCGTCGCAGCGACATCAAGAGTCGGCTTGCAGCGATCAAGGATTTTTCGGAACTCGGCGATTTCTTCGAGCAGCCGATCGCGACGTATTCGTCGGGCATGGTGATGCGGCTTGGTTTCTCGGTCGCGATCCAGGTCGATCCAGACGTGCTGTTGATCGACGAGGTGCTGTCGGTCGGCGATGCCGAGTTCCGCGAGAAGTCCGGCCTCGCCCTGCGCGAACGCATCAACGATGGTCGCGCCGTGGTGTTGGTCAGCCATGACGAAAGCCAGATCGCCTCGATCTGCGATCGCGTGTTGTGGATCGAGGAAGGCCGCAGCGTGATGGAAGGCCCGCGCGACGATGTGTTCGCGGCCTACAACGCCGCCTTGCATCACCCCGCTTAGATCGCGGCGCAAAGCTGATGTCGACGCGCATTGAATGGGACGGTCGAACCCTTTGCATCTTCGCCGAAGCATGTGCCAGCGATCGCATCGCTATCGAAGTCGATGGAATCTTTTTCGACGAGCAACCGCTTGCTGCGGATGACTCGGCCCTTTTTCGCTTTCCGTTTTCGGCTAGCGGCAATGACCAGTGGAATGTGTTGCCGCGCGCTGGTCGCGATGGGTCCCCACTGCTCGACGAACCAATCTCGATCTATCGCAATCATCCGGGTCTGTTTGCTGCGATCACGCCACCTGCGCTGGCTTCGCTGAAGGACGCGAACTGGTTGCTGCCCTACGCGACCGATGCGATGGCGCCGGAAGTCGTGGTGGTGATCCCGGTCTACAACGCGGCCGAGGCAACGCAAGCCTGCATTGAATCGGTACTCAAGCACACCCACGGCAACTGGCGTCTGATCATTATCGACGATGCCAGTCCTGATTCGGCCGTGTTGCCCGTGCTTGCGCGCTACTGTGGTCGCGACGGCATCAACGTGCTGCGCAACGAGGCCAATCTCGGTTTTACCACGACCGCTAACCGCGGCATCCGCGCGGCGGGCGATGCCGATGTCGTGCTGCTCAATGCCGACACCGAAGTCGCCGCGCACTGGTTGACGGGTTTGCGGCGTGCCGCCTGCTCACGATCCGATATCGGCAGCGTCACGGCGGTTTCTGACAACGCTGGTGCCTTTTCGGTGCCGGAACTGGAACGCGAAAATCCGTGGCCGCCAGGCTGGACACACGACGACGCAGCGCGTGCGCTGTGGCATGACGCCGGCGTCGCGTATCCGTTGCTGCCGACCGGCAATGGCTTCTGCATGTATCTGCGGCGCGATGTGATCAACGCGATTGGCGTGCTCGACGAGGCCGCATTTCCGCAAGGCTACGGCGAAGAAAACGACTGGTGCCAGCGCGCCGAAGCGGCGGGTTACCTGCACCTGATTGCCGGTAACGTACTGGTTCATCATCTGCGCACGCAGAGCTTTGGCATCGAACGTCGCGAGAGTCTCGGTCGCGCAGGCATGATGGTACTTCGCGAGCGCTGGCCCAATTACGAGAACGCGGTTGGCGCGACCCTGTTTTCGTTCGAGCGTCGCGTGCTGGACTGGCGCGTGCGGCGTTGCTACGGCGCTGAAGCGCCGCCAACGACTCGGACACTTCGTTTGATCGGTGCCGTTCCCGCCACTCCATCAACCTCGACAAACGACGTATGGGTAGCCGCGATCGACGGCACGGACGTGGTCCTGCTGCGTCCAACGGACGAAGGCTGGAACGAGATCGATCGCCGGATCGCGGAAAAAGCCGCCATTCCCGCATCAGGAATGCCGCACCGCCAGGCACTGTGGGAATGGCTGCAGCGCTACGGTTTCGATGCCGTGCAGATCATCGACCGCCAATCGCATCCCGCCATGATCGGAAGCCAGATTTGCCGTCTCGGCATTCCGCTGCACACCTGATTGCGTGACTGAAACGCGTA
>JBATAQ010000179.1:0-7071 GCA_049661925.1 Dokdonella sp. | reverse complement strand
CGCCACCATCAGCGGACGCTTGATCGTCGGCCGCATGTGCCATCCGGTGCGCCAACGCGAGGCGCAGCGACACGACATCCACGAATTTTTCCAGGCATTGCTGGGATACGAAATCGTCGATCTTTCCGAGCAGGATTTCGTCGCGGAATTGACCGGCGCGCTGGTGATTGACCGGTCACGCGGAATCGGCTATTGCGGGCTGTCCGATCGTTGCGACCGTGCCGGCGCAGAAGCGATGCACGACGCTTTCGGGCTCGACCTGACGTTCTGCTTCGATCTTGCTGAAGGCGAGTACCACACCAATGTCGTGCTCGCGGTCTTGGCTGGTCGCGCGGCAATCATCGCGCCGAATGGTTTCGCCGACGCCGACGTGCCGGCCGCAATCACCGCGTTCTATCAGGGCCAATCGCTGCTGCTCGATCAGAAGCAAAAGGCGGCGTATGCGGCGAACGCCATCACCCTGGACGACAGCCGTGTGTGGATGAGCGAGACGGCGGCTTCATCGCTGACGGCTCGCGATCACGACCAGCTTGCTGCGTGGGGTTTCGCCGTCGAAGCCGTCGCGTTGGACGAGATCGAAAAAGCCGGCGGCAGCTTGCGTTGCTGCGTTGCGGAGATTTTTTGATGCCGGTTGCTGGTTGCCGGCTTCGTCGCGAGCGCAGGGTGGCTGAGTCAACCAGGAATAGCCCTTCGTCATTGCTGCGCGGGCAGAAGGGTTCCGGCCTTCACGGGAATGACGACGAAATGCAGTTTTGGCAGGTTTGCGGCAGCTCCGGTTATGGGCGCTATTCATCCTGCGTTGGGGGTTCAGCCCGAATTCAATGCTCGGCCCAAAGACTGCCCGCTTCCCCGATGGCCCGAGAGGCAAACCAGTCCGTCTTGATGCACAGCTATTTTCATCGCCGAACCCTGCTCGCCTTGTTGTTGGCGGCGGTCGTTGTCGTGACCGCCATTCCGTTCGCACACGCCGCCGATGAAACCCTGCAAGCGATCATTGATCGCATCGAGCACGACAACGACTGCAAGGTGCTTTCGGTGCAGGAAATGGAACACGGAAAACGCAAGATTTACGTCATCAAGATGCTGACAAAAGACGGTCGCGTGAAGGTTGTTCAGGTTCGCGCCAGCGACTAGGCGTTATTTGTAGCCACTTCCATCGATGCCCCCCCTCAGGAGATTTGTGATGCGCGTACTTCTGGTTGAAGACGAAGCACCCTTGCGCGAAACGCTCGCGGCCCGTTTGAAGCGCGACGGCTATGCGGTCGATGCTGCCGGCGACGGCGAAGAAGGCTTGTACATGGGCCGGGAAGTGCCGTTCGATGTCGCCATCATCGACTTGGGTCTGCCAAAGCTGTCAGGAATGGACCTGGTCAAGCAGTTGCGCGAGGCCGGCCAGAGCTACCCGATCCTGATTCTTACCGCGCGCTCGTCGTGGCAGGACAAGGTGCAGGGTCTCAAGAACGGTGCCGACGACTACCTCGTCAAACCCTTCCATGTCGAAGAACTGCTTGCCCGCATGAATGCCTTGGTCCGTCGCGCCAGCGGTTGGTCACGTCCGGTGTTGCAGTGTGGCCCGGTCATGCTCGACACCACGGCGCAGACGGTGAGCGTCAACGGCGCTGGCGTCGATCTCACCAGTTATGAATACAAGGTGCTCGAATATCTGATGCTGCACGCCGGCGAGCTGGTCTCCAAGGCCGATCTGACCGAGCACATTTACCAGCAGGATTTCGACCGCGATTCCAATGTGCTGGAGGTTTTCATCGGCCGCCTGCGTCGCAAGCTCGATCCAGAAAACGAGATCAAGCCGATCGAAACAGTGCGTGGTCGTGGCTATCGTTTTGCGCTGGAGCGAACGGATACTCCGGAACCGGAAGCGCTCGCTGACGCCTGATTGATCGGCCCGCCGTCACCATGAGGCAGCCATGGTCGTTGCAGACGCGTTCCCTTGCGGCCGCCGGCATTGCGCTGGCGGCATTTTTGGGCCTCGCGTTTTTTGCCCTCGACCGCGCCTACTACGACGCTGCTGAAAAATCGCTACGTGATCGCTTGCAGGGGTACGCGCTAGCCTACATGGCCGGTTCCGATCCGATGCGCAGCGGCGAGGTCATTCCACCCGAAGTCGGTCCCGACCCACGCTTCGACCGGTCCACTCGCAGTGGCCTTTACGCCAGCATGGTCGGCACCAAGGTTCGCGATGGCACAAAAGGGCAATGGCGATCGCCGTCTGCGCGCAATCGCGATTTGCCATTTGGCGGGCAACTGGCGCCAGGTGAAGTCCGTTTCGCCGGTCCGATCAAGACTGCCGAAGGTGACTTGTTCGTGTTCTCGCAAGGCACCGCCTGGATCATGGCCAACGGCGACGAAGTGAAGATCACGTTCAATGTCGCCGAGGATGTCGCCGGGCTCAATGCGGTGGTACATGTCTATCGAAACACGTTGCTGGCGTGGTTCGTTGGGCTGGGCGTGGTGTTGCTGTTGCTGCTGCTGGTTTTGCAACGCTGGACGCTGTTGCCGCTGCGCAAGATGGAGAACGAGCTGACCCTCGTGAAGCAGGGCAAGCAGGAGCGAATGAGCGGCCACTACCCTGGCGAAGTCGCTGGAATTACCGAGAGCTTCAACGGCTTCATTGATGGGGAACGCGAGCGCCTTGGACGCTATCGCAACACGTTGTCGGACCTCGCCCACAGCCTGAAGACGCCCTTGGCAGTGATGCGCAGCCAACTGGAGTCGCCGGTCAGCGACGAGCAATTGCACAAGACCATGCTGGTCCAGTCTGGACGCATGGAAGACATCGTCGCCTATCAGCTTTCGCGCGCCACCACCTCGGGCCATCAGGCGTTTGCCGCGCCCATCCCGGTCGCCGAAACCGCCGACGAGTTGGCGAAGAGCCTGGAAAAGGTCTACGCATCCAAGGGCGTGCTTTGCGAATTCGATCTGGAGGAAGAGATCACCTTCCACGGCGAAAAAGGAGACTTGATGGAATTGCTCGGCAACCTGCTCGAGAATTCGTTCAAATGGGCCAAGCGCCGGGTGCTGTTGAGCGTGCACCATTGCGATGTGGCCAGCCAGAGCACGCGCGGACTGTGCCTGGTCGTCGAGGACGACGGGCCTGGCATCGAAGAAGATCGTGTGGAACACTTGCTGCAACGCGGCGTGCGCGGCGACGAACGGGTGCAGGGACACGGCATCGGCCTGTCCATCGTCCAGGACATCCTCAAGGGCTATCGCGGCGAGCTGATCGTCGGCCGCTCCGAAAGCCTTGGTGGCGCGCGTTTCGAGGCGCGCGTCGGAACTCGCGTATAGGAGTGTTCTGAACAACTCCACAGGACGGAGCAGACCTCAGAATTTCAGAGTGATGCCGAGCGTGTAGGCGCGCGGGGAGCCGGGAGTGATGTTGTTGTTGTTGTGTGCCGAGGCGAAATAGCGCGTGTCAGCCAGGTTCTCGACGTTGAGCTGTACCTGAAGCCGGTCGTTGGCCTTGTAGAACACCGCGCCATCAAAACGAGTGAAGCCGGCCAAGGTGACCGTGTTGTCGGTCGATGTGTAGATGCTGCTGCGGTAGATGGTGCCCAATGCAACGCCCCACTGCGCGGTGAAATCGTAGCGGTTCCACAGCGATGCACTATGGCGCGGCAGTTGCGCCAGCGTGGCGCCCTTGCGGGCGCTGGTCGACTGGGTCTGGGTCAGTTCGCCGCGCTGGTAGGCGTAGCCGCCCATCACGCTCCAGGCTTCGGTGAACTGTCCGCTGAGTCCCAACTCGACGCCCTTGCTGTACTGGCCGTCCACCAGGATTGAACGGCTTGAGTCCGTCGGATCGGGCACGATCACGTTGCTGCGGTTCAAGCGGTAGGTGGCGACGGTGACTGACAGATCCGGACGTACGTCCCACTTGGCCCCGACTTCATGGTTGGTGAAGGACTCCGGTTCCAGCGCCTTGTTGGTCAGCGACAGAGAGGCCAATTGCTCGCCTGCGCGCGGCAGGAACGACTTGCCGTAGCTGGCGTAGATCGAGAGCGGCTCGACAGGCTTGTAGATCAGCCCGGCTCTGGGCGACAGTAAATCGTCGGTACTGGCGAAAGCCACGCCGCTGCGATTGTTGCGCAAGTCCACGTCGAAGCGATCGAACCGAAGGCCGACTATTGCCTGCCAGTGCGGCGAGAAGGTGATCTGGTCCTGAAGGTAGATTGCCGCGCCCTTGGCAATCCCCGAATTGTTGGCATCCGTAGCGCTGGGCAGGAAGGTCACTGGCTGAAAGGTCGTGGGATTGTTCACCGGTACCAGCACCGACGTCGCGGTCTGACCCGAACCGCTGAAATATCCGGTCAGCCGCTGGTTGTCGGTCTCCTGGCGGGACAATTCCGCGCCGACCAGGAACCCATGGGTGATCGCGCCAGTACTGATAGCGAAGGTGAGGTCAGTCTGATTGAACAGGTTGCTGCGGGCGGTGAGGTTGTTGTAGGCCGAAATCGACACCTGGCTGCCGTCGGCGGTGACGGCACCTGGATACACGTTCTGGTAGAACTTGTCGTAGTCGGCCCATCGCGTCTGGTTACGCAGCGTGAGCCCGCCGTCGAAGGCGTGGTCGACGACTGCATTGAACGCGTCGACACGGGCCCAGCTCGGGCTCATGGCCGGGTTGCCGAAAAACGTCGAAGAATCGGTGTCGACTGGCCGCCCTTCGAACGAGGGAATGCCCCGGTCCGCGATGCGATCGTCGCGGAAATGCTCGTACCCCAGCGTGGCTTTGGTGTTCTCTCCGAACTGGAACGACGCTGTCGGGTTGACGCCATAGCGCTTCACCGACACTCCGTCGCGATAGCTGTCCGAATCCTCAACCATCGCTGTTACCCGGAATGACGCGTTGGCGTCGATGGGCTGGCCGAGATCCAACGTGCTGCGGCTGCGACCGTAGGAGCCCACCCGGGCAGACAGGTCCCGGTGCTCCTCACCATCGGCTTGTTTGGTCACGCGATTGATCACACCGCCGGACCCGCCGCGGCCGAATATCATGCCGTTGGCACCTCGGAGCGCTTCGACCCGGTCGATGTTGTAGAGGTCGCGGAAGTACTGCACGTCGTCGCGGATACCGTCGATAAAAAAATTTGCGGTCGAACTGTTGCCACGAAAAATCGGCGCATCGCGATTGCCTTCGCCTTGGGCGATGCCGACGCCCGGCACATAGCGCACGACATCGCCGATCCCCTGCATCGCCTGGTCGCTAATCAGTTGCTGCGTCACGACTGTAATTGCCTGCGGCACATCGCGCAGCGGCGTGTCGGTCCTGGTTGCCGTCCGAGTGTCCTGCGCACCGTAGGCGGGATAACGTTTCCCGCGTACTTCCACGGTGTCCATTTTGGCGGGCGACGGTGCTGCTGCGTCCACGGTAACGCCTGCGTCAGTTGACGCGGCAGGGGCAGCCCAGGCTGAAGTTGCAAGGATGGCCGACAAGGCCGCGCTGATCGGAGCCAAAGACAGGAAGCGGGATGGCATGCTGGGACCCAGAAAGATGCCGATCAATCGGCGACGGTTGAATGGTAATGGGAGCGATTCGCATTTACAACCAAGTGTCGGTCTGGATTCGCACAAAGCCTGACCTTGGCTCCGACCCACTCAAATGCCGTGCGCAAGGCAAGACGAAATCGTTCATCGCTGAAAAACACGTATTCACGTACACACGCGTTTGATTTCGCTCGATTTTTCGCCTGACCGAGAGATCTGGTCAGGGGCTGCAATGGTGTAAAGTGCGCGGCCCGCCAATGGCGGAATCCCTGGCTTCTTGGCATCACCAATGACGGAACGCGACATTCCGCTGTGTGTCGACTTGGACGGCACCTTGCTGCGATCCGACCTCCTGGTCGAATCGGCGCTGGGCCTGTTCAAGCGCAACCCGCTGTATCTGTTCGCGATGCTGGCCTGGCTGTTGCGTGGGAAGGCGGCGTTAAAGCACGAAATCGCCAGTCGCTATCAACCCGACTTCAGCAGCCTGCCGTGGGACCAACGCGTGATCGACCTGCTGCGCGCCGAGCATGGCGAGCGCGAACTGATCCTGTGTACAGCGTCGGACCAGCGCTACGCCGACGCCATCAGCGAAGAGCTTGGCATCTTCGACAAGGCGTATGGCAGCAGCGCCACCCACAACATGGAAGGCCGCAACAAGGCCGCGTACCTGGTCAAGATGTATGGTGAGCGTGGCTTCGACTACGCCGCCAACAGCAGCACGGATCTCGCCGTCTGGGAACGCGCTCGCCGCGCTTATTTGTTCAATGCAAATCCTGGCGTCGTCCGCGCAGCAGGAAAGGTTGCCGAGGTCGCCAGCGTCGTTTCGAACGAGCCAGCCGGCCCACGCGTGTGGTTGCGCGCGTTGCGGCTGCATCAGTGGTTGAAGAACTTGCTGGTGATCCTGCCGTTGTTGACCGCGCATCGATTGATGGACCCGACCGCCTTGCGCGAGGCCGTTATCGCCTTCTTCGCATTCGGCCTGTGCGCATCCGGTGTGTATGTGCTTAACGACCTGTTCGACCTTGGCGCTGATCGGCGTCACCCGCGCAAGCGTACGCGTGCCTTCGCGGCCGGAGCACTGCCGGTCATTCAGGGTGTTTTCGTGGCACCGTTGTTGACGATCATTGCCTTCGCGCTGGCGATCACCATGCTGCCGATCGGCTTCGTCGCCACCCTGCTGGTCTACAACCTGGCGACGCTGGCGTATTCGTTTGGACTCAAGCGCGTGATCATGCTCGATACGGTCGTACTGGCCGGCCTTTACACGCTGCGCATCATCGCTGGCACGCTGGCGATCGGTTCGGAAATTTCGTTCTGGCTGCTCGCGTTCTCGATGTTCGTGTTCCTGAGCCTGGCCATGCTCAAGCGCTATACCGAATTGAAAATCGTCGCCGATGCGGGTGGGGGTGGTGCTGGTGGTCGCGGCTACCACAGCGAAGACCTTTCCATCGTGCAGTCGCTGGGCACTGCCAGTGGCTACATCAGCGTGCTGGTGCTCGCTCTTTACATCAACAGCAGCGTCAGCGAATCGCTGTATCGCAACGCGGAATGGTTGTGGCTGCTGTGCCC
>JBATAQ010000178.1:0-17824 GCA_049661925.1 Dokdonella sp. | reverse complement strand
CGGGGATGCTGGTCTCGCCATTCGTACTCAGCGAAAACGAATACCTGCGCTGGCACGCCGCCATTTTCGAGCGCCGAGTCGTGTCAATGCAATTGCGCGCCACTGATCCGGCGGAAGTGCGCTGGTTCGATCCGGTCTTTGCTTATGCGATTGCCCCGATCGACCTGCCGAGACGCGATCGCGCGTCACTGACGCCAGAGCTGAAGAGCGCTCTCTACCCGGGAATTTCGCCTGCGCCAGTGGCAGTCGAGTCACCGAGCGAACAGGTGGTCCAGGAGGACGGCCGAGCCGTGCTGTTCGTGCATGCGCCATCGTCGTTGACCTTTGATCTGCTCCCTGGCGAATGGACGGCCAAAGGCGAATTTGGCTTGATGAGCACTGCCTACGATTGCGCAGCGAGCGACGGGATAGCGCTGGTGGTCGAGAGGTTGTCAAGCAACGGCTCCGTGGAGCGACTGTTCGAGAAAGGGATCGATCCGGTGCACAACATGACTGAGCGTGGTGCCCAGCAATTCACTCTGGAACCGTTTGAAATAGGCGCCGGTGAGACGCTGATTCTGCGTGGCGCGCCAGGTCTCAATGATGGCGCGAAGAGCGACTGCGATTGGATGTTCCTCGGTCCTCTTCAATTTGAAGGGCCAGGACTTGTCAGTGGAATCAAATGACATGGCGTCGGAAACCACCAAAATCCCGATTCGCAACGGGAGATTTGGCTTGGCCGTCGGCTTGGCGATTCTGGCTGGACTGACGGTCCTGCTGATTCGCATCGGGATGCTCGCTCGTTACTCGAGCAGCATGCCCTTTTGGGATGGCTGGCCGCTCGAGGCCATGGGGTTATACAAACCCTGGCTCCGGGGTGAGTTCGCTTGGAGCAATTTGTGGGCGTGGCACAACGAGCACCGAATTTTCTTTACGCGCGTGCTCGACATCGGCCTTTTCATTGCCAACGAAATGCAGTGGGACGTTCGCGTAGCGACACTCGCAAGCAACACCTTGTTTGCGCTGATGACGGGTATGTCGGTCTACGGGATTCGGCGAAACACCTCGTCCTTGGTGTCATGGGCGTTGGTCTTCGCCACGATTCTGGCTGCTGCCTTGCCGTGCGGATGGGCCAACTCATACCAGGGCTTTCAGAGTTGTTTCTATTTCGTGCTGCTGTTCGCTTTGCTTACGGTCTATTCGGCCGCAACTTTCGCGTTTTCATTGGGCCGTGGAATCTTGGTGGCGCTGTTCGCACTCAGTGCGGTTTTCAGTCTGGCCGCAGGCGTGCTTGTAGCCTTGGCGGGGGTCACGGTCATCGCCGCTCTGCAAGGTTTGAACGATCGACCTGGCTGCGGACCACGCTGTTTGGCCTATCGCTCCTGCTGGTTGCGGTATGGGCGTTCGTGGACGCTCGAAAAGGGAATACGCATCCCGCAACGCTTGTGGAACTGGTACATGCACTCGCGATCATGTTGAGTTGGCCGTTCGTCTCGTTCGTCGGCATGGTTCTGTGGATTCCGGCTCTATGCGTGCTTGTGCACGCCGTGCGTTGACGCGCGGCAGTCGCGGCCGATCTCATGTTCGGCGGGCTTTCGGTCTGGGTCCTGCTGGTCTGCGCCGCTGCGGCGTGGTCGCGCGCCTACAACTTTACAGATGTCCGATCCCGATACACCGATTTGCTGATTCCAAGCTTTGTGGCGCAAATTTACTTCGCCTTCCGCCTGGCCGCTCTTGTCGGTGTGCGGTTTGGAAACGTGGCCCTGGCACGCGCTGCTGCGCTCAGCATGATGCTGTTTTCCTGCGTCGGACTTGCCCATGCTTCCATGACCGAATTCGAGAAATGGCGCGTGTACGACTTCATGACGCGCATTGGTGCAAGCCATGTTCGCGCCTACGTCGATGGCGACAGGACCGCGCTGGATGGCCATCCGTTTGGCTACACTCCCCACCCTCACCAGAGCACTCTGCCCAGCATCCTTGACGACTCGACCGGACGCGCATTCCTTCCGCTTTCGATAACCCCATCCGTGCCGATCCTGGAACAATTGGGGCGCTCATGTCGATGGATTCCACAACGCGGTGCTTTACCTCCGGTGACGGGTTACGTGACCTGCGCTCGTGGTGATCAAGACCTTCCTGCCGACGGTCAGTACTACATGGGTCGGCTGTCGGCGTTCACGTATCTGCTGTGGTCAACTATCGGAAGGCAGTCATACCCGGCATTTCAACGTGACGATGAAAAACGTTATCAGCCGGTTGAGCGTGCAAACTGCTCCGTCGACCTGTTGAATGGAACAACTCAGCCCTCCAGGGCTGCACAAGCTACCGTTCGCAGATGTCATGACCTTTACCGGGTGGGTCGGGCCAAGTAACGTCAGCAGCACGTCACCGGCGATTCGATTCGAACTCGACAGCGACCGGCATGGCAGATTCAGCGTGAGCGCCGTCGCAGGTTTCCAGAGGTTGGACGTGGGCAAATGGCTGCACGCCGTTGGCTATGACTACGGCGGCTTCTATGCATACATCGATGGCTCGAAGCTGTCTGCCGGTACATACCGGCTGAAGGTGTCCACGGAATCGGGCGCGCTGTGTGATAGCGGAATAGATATCGCCATTGAGCGCGACGCAGACATTCGTCTTGCGTACTAAGGGTTCGAAATCTGACTAGCCGTAGTCTGCGCCCGCGCCGGACTCGTCGACCAGGTACGGCTGCGAAAGCACGGGTCGAGCAACTCTTCGAATCGTCATGCAGCCACGCGTGAGCACATTGCCCGATAATACGAACAAGTCGATCAACCCAAATCCAGGAAATACATGAAATTTTTCAACCGAAAAGTGACCGGCGATGCAGCAGCGGAACTTGTCGCCGGCGGGCGAGTTAGCGGATGGATCGATGTGGCCCGATTCGACGGAGACGAGGTCGAGATCAAGGGCTGGTTGCTGCATCCAACGTTGCCGATCAATTCGGTCGAAGTTGCGCTTGATGGGCATGTGATTGCGAGAGTCCCGGTGCAAAAGCTGCCCAACGTGGCTGCGCACTACCCCACTGTGGAGCACGCAGAGGAGTCAGGGTTTTCCACCTCGACCCCGGCGCCGCCGACGGGCGCACTTGTCACGATCACGGCGCGCGGCTTTCGCGGCAATCAACCGGTTGGCTACTATCAGTCTTTCGCGCTGCGCGGACCCGAAGCAGCACGCCTGGCACCGTCGGCGGCGCTGATGAAGCGGGTTTCCGGTACCGAGAGCCCGACATCGTTTGCGCAGATGGGCATCTGTGCCGCCGGTGACCTGATGCAGGCAGCCGACCAGCACCTCGGTGTCGAGAACGTGAAGTCGCTTCTCGACTTTGGTTGTGGATCCGGTCGGGTCGGGAATTTCCTGCTCAGCCTTTGGCCGGACATTGCGTATTCCGGCTGCGATATTGACGCCGAGGCCGTGGCATGGTGCAACCAGAATCTGCGCGAGGGCGCGTTCAAGCCAATGGACATGCAGCCGCCACTGCCTTACCCGGACGCCAGCTTCGATGTGGTAGTCGCGGTTTCGGTGATGACCCATCTCACCCGGGCTGAGCAACACAAGTGGTTGGCCGAAGTGCGGCGCGTGATACGTCCGGGCGGCTTGTTCCTGCCGTCGATTCATGGTGCATTCGCGACAATGTTCAATCCTGAACTGCGCAGCGAAGTCGAGGCGTCCGGCATCGCCGACAACACCCTCGATCCCGCGCTCGATGGCGTATTACCCCCGGACTACTATCGCAGCACGTTCCAGTTGCCATCATTCACGCGCAAGGAATGGGCGCGACACTTTGATGTAGTGGACATCATCCAGGCCGGCTGTGGCGGGTTCCAGGATCTCGTTGTGTTGCGTCGACCGGGCTAGGCAGGCTCGACGAATCTTTCGCTCAGCACCGAGCTCGCCTCGTGGATGCGGGGATGCGGGGATGCGGGGGCGAGACTTGCACATGATCCTTCAGGGCATTCTTCGGATCAAGCAGATCGCAGCACGCAGGGCGACGAATCACGGCGGCGCGGCGTCTCACCTGGCCACGCCGCCTGGTTCGCGCAATCGACTGCGTAGCATGTATATTCGGCGACGAACTCCCCCCCTGTTGGTCATGGCAGGGCGGGCAAACGCATCATCGTGCCAATGGCGCGCCTGCTTTACCGGATCAGGGCTGATGCGTCGATCCGCACCATGCACTTGCTGCCTTGCGGCCGTGGCATGCAGCAATGAGATTCGAGTCGCTTGAGAGGGCATCCATGAAAATCAGCGTCGTCGACCCATCGACGGAGGTGCCACGTCACGGGTCGGGCAGCTTCAAGAGATTCGAGTCAATACAGGTGCTGCGCGCCATCGCCGCGGTGGCAGTCGTGCTCTACCACGTTCGTGAGTACATGAAGGTTGTCGGCGGCGTGGATGACTCGATTTTTCGTTTCTTCACCGAGATATTCAGCAGCGGCGCCACGTTGTTCTTCTGCATTTCCGGCTTTCTGATGGCTCATCTGGTCGCCAGCCAGTACCGGAATTTCCTGCCGCGCCGGCTCCTTCGCATCTATCCGACCTTCTTTATTGCCGTCGCCTTGGCGGTGGGTCTGGAGGCTTGGGCGTATGGTCCACAGCCTCGACCGGACCTCTTGCCGGCATTGAGCCTGCTGCCATGGGGGCCGATTGGTTACCCCTTGCGTATCGAATGGACCCTCGTCTTCGAGGTATTTTTCTATCTGGTTTGTGCGGTCTTTACGCTGGGACGCTTGCGTCGGCTGTTCCCGGTGTTTCTGGTGATATGGCTGGTGACGATTGTCGTCGCCGTAGTAGCCGGCCTGGTGCCGCAGTCGAATCTGCCAACTTACCGCACCATATTCTTCCAGTGGTACAACGTGTACTTCATCGCGGGTGCCTTGACCTACCATGTCGTCCGCCGCTTGCCAGCCCTGCCGGCGGTGTATTGCTACGCACTACTGGCAGTCATCATCCCGCTCATCGTTTTCTGGCCGCTACTCAAGACGATTCCGGTCTTCTGGGCCAACGAGCAGTTCATCCTGGTCGGTCTCATGGTGGCGATCTTGGTCGTCGCGTTGTCGTTGCCGATGAGGGTTCCGGCGTGGGTCAGCAATCTCGCCATCAAACTTGGCGACTACTCCTACGGAATCTACCTGATCCACGTGCCGGTGATGGTGGCGATCATTGCGACCTATACGTATCGTTTTGGTCCTCCCAATTCACTGGTCGCGCTGGCCGCGTTGCTTGCCTGCATGGTTGTCGGCTGGTACCTGGGCAAGCTGGACGTGCGCATCCATCAGTGGATCGGCAAGCGCATCTTCCGGGTGCGGCAGCCAACGGCGATCGAGGGCGCACTGGAGCAGGTTGTTTCCGAACCCGTTCGACAGAACTGACGCAGGCGTTGCCGAGCTAAAGGCTAAGAGCCTGGCAGCGAGTCAGAGCTCTTTCCATGCGCGATAGAGGTAGCTGCGTTCGTAGAATTTCGGGTCGACCCACTGTCGCAGTGATTGTGGTGATACGCGTCTTGATCGCGAAATGACTCGACGCTTTCCTGACAACTTTGGCAGTCCTTTCGCTGCGTCCCGGTACAAGCGCCCCAACACCCTGCCGTTGCCTCGGCGCAGGTGGCGCAGGCAGATCGCGATGTGGAGGGTGATGAACCACGGTAGCGAGCGCAGCAGCCAGCCGGTCGGGGCGTTCTTGTACAGCCACCAGATCGAATTGCGGATGCCGTGGTAGAGGACGAAGGTGTTGTCGGGTCCGCCGGACGACAGTGATCCGCGATGGCGCACGACAGCATCGACAGCGTAGCCGGGCAGGTAGCCCAGCCAGCGGGCGCGCAGCATCAGGTCGGTGTCTTCGGCATAGCAGAAGAAACTTTCATCAAACCACTCGCCGTGGCTGGCGAGCAGGTCGTCAAGCATGCGTCGAGTCAGCAATGCGCAGCCGCCGGTCGGTCCGAGCAGCACTTCATCCTCGCGCTTGCGATTGGACGCGAGCGTCGAGCGATAGATGGTGATGCCGAGGCTTTCGACTTCATCGCGATCGGCGTGCAAGAGCTTCGCCGCGATCATGTCGACGCGCCGTTCGGGATCGAGCTGGGTCTGCATCGCGGTGATGAAGCCGGGTGTAGCGACGGTGTCGCTGTTGAGCAGCAGCACTTGATCGACTTTCACGTCAGTAAACGCGCTCGCGATCAAACGATTCATGCCGGCGGCGAAGCCGAGGTTTTGGTCCGACGTATCGAAGCGAATCTGTTCTGCGTTTCGGTCGACGCAGGCGCGAAGCATTGCCACGTCTTGTTCGCCGGAAGCGTTGTCGAGGAGATAGACGATTGCGCGTTGGGGCAGTTCGGGCAGCAGCGATTCAAGGCATGCGAGCGTCGCCTCGGCCGTGCGGTAGTTGATGATGAGTACGGCGAGCGTGTTCAATTCAGTGGGCCAAGCTTTTGGCGATGCTTGTCGATGGTGGGCTGATCGGAATGCATAAAGAAGGTTGCCAACAGCATCTACTCACTGGATGACCAGCCTTCGGCTGTTGAAAAGCGCCTCCGGCCTTGGCCGAAAGAACGAAGAACGTGTGTGATGGTCTGGGCGGCACCCGTCTGCTGATTGGCTCGACGCGCTACAACGGCAGCGCATCGGCGTAGCGAAAATCCGGCTGGAAATTTTCCAGCAGGCTCAGGTGCGGGTTGTAGTAGGGGTCACCATGCTTGAACACGCCGGCATGGCGCGATTGCATGTAGTCGATTTCGGCACTGAAGCGCGCGCGCTTTTGCGGGCTCACGTCCAGGCCGCGCGTCTTGGATTCGCGATGGAACAGGCTGGCGTACGGCGTGTAGACCACCAGGTACCCCGCCTCGCGGGCACGAAGACAGTAGTCGATGTCGTTGAAGGCGACGGTGAGTTCCTTGTCGTTGAGGCCGCCGAGTTGTTCGAACACGTCACGTCGCGTCATCGCGCAGGCGAAGGTCACGGCGGAAAGGTTCTGGATCAGCCGTGGACGCGAGAAATAGCCGGGGTGGCCACTTGGCAGCATCAGATGCGAGTGTCCGGCGACACCACCCAGGCCGATGATGACACCGGCATGTTGCAGGCTGCGATCGGGGTACAAAAGTTGCGCGCCGACCACGCCTACTTCGCGGCGCTGAGAGTGTTCCAGCATCGCGCGCAGCCATTCCGCCGAGATTACCTCGGTGTCGTTGTTAAGCATTAGCAGGTGCTCGCCACTGGATTGGCTGGCAGCGTAGTTGTTGATGGCCGAATAGTTGAACGGTGCGTCGAAGTCGAGAAATCGCACGCGCGAGTCGCGCTTTTCCAGCGTTCCGCGAGCGATCTTCACTTGCGCATCGACGCTGCCGTTGTCGATGCCGATAATTTCGAAGTTGCGATAGTCGGTGCGTTCCAGGATCGATGTGACGCAACTCATCAGCAACGCCGGCTTGTCGCGGAACGGAATGAGGATGCTGACCAGCGGTTCGCCGACCACGTTTCGACGAACACGGAACGTGTTCGGGAATGGGCCGGGTTCGATCGTGCTTTCCTCGTCGCGTCGCTTCATGGCATCAACCAGGGCACGTCGACCTGCGATGGACGATTCCGGTTTTGCGGCGCTTGTTACCGCCGTCGAACCCGGCACGCGCCGCCAGTGATAGAGCACTTGTGGTACGTGGACGACAGTTTGCGCGGCTTCGGTAGCGCGCAGCATCAAGTCGAAATCCTGCGCGCCATCGAAACCGGGACGAAAGCCACCGATGCGATCAATCAGCTCGCGTTTCAGCACGCTGAAATGGCAGACGTAGTTGTTCGACAGCAAATAATCCGGGCTGAAATCCGGCTTGAAATGCGGGTCGATATGGCGACCTTCCTCGTCGAGCTTGTCCTCGTCGGAGTAGAGCAGGTCGGGGCGCTTCTGGATAATCTGGCGGACCATTTCCAGCAGCGCGTCACGCGTCAGTTCGTCATCGTGGTCGAGCAGGCCGACGTAATCGCCAGTCGCGAGTTCCAGTGCGGCATTGGACGCGCCGGCAATGCCCTGGTTGCTTTCCAGCCGGGTGACGACGATGCGTTCGTCGCCAACGGCTTCAATCGCGTCGAGCGCCTCGCGGGTGGCGGGTAGGGTGGAAGCATCGTCGGCAATGCATAGCTGCCAGTTTGGATAGAACTGTGTTCGTACCGATTCAACGGCGGCGTTCAACCAGCGCGGCTCGACGTTGTAGACCGGCATCACGATCGAGATCAGCGGTGTTTCCGTCATCCGTGCAACAAACGCGGTGGCCTGTTCGGCGTTGATGCGTTGCAGGCGTTTGCGCTCGTCGCTGTCACCGGTGCGCTGGCGCACCAAGGCTTCGGTTCGTGCGTTGATATCGTGCGACAACGTGGAACGGGTCAGCCACGGCAGCTTGCGATGCAGCCAAGTGATCAAGGCGCGCTTTCGCGTGGTGTTGATACCAGGAATGGCGTAGTAGGCGCGGTATAACCACTGTTCCATCCGGTACGGGATGCGCGGCGTGAGCGCCTTGGCCAACCAGCGGACGGGTCGGGTGATGCGCCAGGACAGTGAGCGCTGCAAGGCGTCGATGGTGGCGAGATTGCTCTCGACTTGCAGTCCGAGTGAGTCGATCTGGCCGGTCAGGTTGAATGCATGATTGCGTGTCAGCGCGCTTTCACCAGCGAGCCGCTCGCTTTCATGCAGCGCGTCGGACAAACGCAAATGCAGTTCGCTGACCTGCATTTCCACATCGCTGACTTCTTGCACGGCCAGCCGTGCACGTTCTTCCGCCGTTTGAGCACGCTGCTGTGCATCGAGCACGGTCCGCTCCGCCTCTTCGCGGTGCGCCTGTAGTTCGTGTTCCAGCTTTATCAGGCGATCAGTGACGTTGCCCAGCGCCTGCGCGCCGCCAATTTGGGTCTGATGATCCGCGGCGCGCTCGTACTCCAGCAGGACGCGCTCGGCGCTGCCGTCGTCTGCCAACGGTTCAACCAGCACTGGACCGTCAGCCGCGCATTGTCGAATCAGCCATTGATCCAACGCCTGCTGGGACGGGCTCAGCAGCATGTGGTCGAGTGGCCGGCTGCGCTTGAGGCGAACGTCGAGGAATTGCCCAAGCGCTTCCACTGCTGGCAGCTGCAAGCCGACGACGCCAAGGTCGGTCAAGCCATCGAGCAATCGTGCCGCCTGGTCGACCGGTTCTTCGAGCAGCTGAGAATACGAAACGAACAATACGCGCTCGCCAACAAGATCGGCAAGTACGTGATGCAGGTAGCGTTCCCACAAGGCGAGCAGGAAATGGCTGGTATAGACGCCGCGATGGCTGGATAGCATCGACACGGCCGTCTCGCGCGGATTGCGTACGGCCACCACGTAGACTGGATCGGAGACGATCCTGCGCCAGGCGGGCAGCAACAGGCACAGGCGAGGATCTTTCAGCAACCAGGGGCGACCGCCGCTGTCGAATCGCGAGGTGACGGTCCGCAGCCGCGCATCCAGCTCGTTGCGGGCACCGATGCGCAGCTTTTCCCAATCGAACCCGGCAACCCGATCCCAGGCGTGACCGACCTCGCCCAGGAAATCCTCGTGACTGTGGACCACGTCGGCGCGTTCCCAGTATCCAGTCGGGTTGTCCGTGGGATGCGGCGGTAACAGATCGTCGTCATCGCCGATCCACGCACCCATCATGTCCAGCACGCGCGCCAGCGCCGAGGTGCCGGAGCGGTGCATGCCCAGCACCAATATCGGCGGTCCGGGGGACGGCAATCCCTGCGCTGCGGTATCGGTCATGCGGTGTCGGAATGGTCTCGAGAGTGAGGCGCAAGTATGCCTCACGCGAGGTGGGTCATTCCCGTGGAACCGCCGAATTCTCTTAGTTCGCCAAGACATTGCCGACCCGATCCGGCAAAATGCGCGGGCATCGCGGTCTAACGGATACGTCGCAAACTCACGCCTTTCCGTCACCGGGCAAGTTGCTGGTCGCTGCGTGAGTCGACACGTCGCGTTGCGCCATTGGGCTGATCTGGGGTGGGTTTGGGTTTGGCAGGTAATGACTTGAAGATCGGCTTGCTGCATGACTCCGTGTCACTGGCGACTGGAATCCGTGCGACCAGTCGAGTCGTCCAGCGCGCCTTCGCGTCGAATGACATTGCGCATCGCGTCGTCGATCCAATGGCCCCGATCAGCGATGACCTGGCCATGCTGGTGATTGGAGGCGGCACTCTGTTGCGTGCACCCGACGACCCGGTTTATCGCGCGTTTCGTGTTCCCGGTCGGCACGTGTTGCATTCGGTCTCGGTCGGCGATGCTCGCGATACCGACTACCTTGATGACTACGCCTGCGTGGCGGTGCGTGCTCGCGCCGACTGCAATCGGCTGGGGCGTGGCAGCGTTTGTCCATCGTTGAGCCTGCTCTACGGCGAGTATCGCCCTGCTGGCAATCCAATTGCTGGCGTACCGGACGGCGCAATCGGCATCCACGTAACACCTGCCATGCGCGATCACGCGCTCGGGTTCGTGCATGTGCTGTCCACGCTGGATGTAGGGCCGGTCGTGTGGTTGCCGACTGCCGACCTGCGCGGTCTGGACCTGCTGGAAACGCTGCGCTCGTCGCTGCCGGGATCGGTCGTGCTGCCGGGTGGCGACCCCGATGCACTGTGGAACATTGTCGGACGTTTGCGCGCACTGGTAACGCCGTCCCTGCACGCGGCGGGTTTTGCCTACGCCCAGCGCACGCCGTTTCTCACTTATGGCTACGCAAGCGAACTTGGTGATTTCCTGCGCGATCGCGACTTGACTGATCGCCAGCTGAGCATCGCAACGGATCTTGAGCGTCAGCTTCCCGAGCTGCTGCAACGCGACGACGCGACACCTGATCCGACTGCTGATCTCGAAACGTGTCGAAGCCTGCTGACCGAAATCATCGGTGCGGCGCGGCAGGCGCTGCTGGCGCCGCGACAAGACATTCAAATCGAAGCCATCGACGCAGTTGCCTACAAGGTGCAGCGCGAACTGGCGCGTGTCGATGGTGCAGGCGCGCTGGAGGCCGAAGCGCAGCGGCTGCGCGTGCGCAACGTGGAAGCGGCGTTGGATCGAATCCAATACCAGGTCAGTCAGCGCTCGCTGGTGCTGGAAGCTTCCGCCGCCGAGCGCAGCGCGACGCTGGTGGCCTGCCGCGAGGAGTTGGACGGTGCTTACGTCGAAATCGAACGGCTGCGTGTAGCGACGCGCGGTGACGTACCTGCGTGGCTGCGCTCGCATGAACAGGCGAGCGAGTCCTTGCCGGGAGCGATGCTGGAGCCTGCCAATGATGAAATGATCGACGACATCGATAGGGACGCGTCGGGCCATGCGTCGGCAGAAATCGAACCCGTCGACGATCGCGTCGAAGAGTTCAACGCCTTGGTCGGAGAAATCCAGCGACGCGACCGGCTGATCGACGAAGGTTTGCAGTCGACCGAAGCACTATCTGCACGATTCCGCGAAACCGCATCACGCCTCGCAGCACTGGAAAATCTTGAGCTGGAAGGCAAACGCTGGCGCATGCCGATGCGCTGGTTGGCGCGGCTGGCGCGTCCACTCCGGCGCTGGTCGCGGATGTTGTTGCGGCGCACCCGCAGCGGCGAATTCGACATGCGCTTCGGTATCGAGACCAACCTGATGCAGGCGCGTTGGGCCGGTCGCGGCGGTGCCTTGCACATCAGTGGCTGGTGCTTCGTTCCCGATGCGCGGGTACGCTCGCTGAGCCTGCTGGTCGATGGCCGCGCGCAGCCGATACCCGAACATTCGCAGCCGCGTCTCGACGTACTCGGCGTGTTCTATCCGAACCATGAAAGTACCGGCGCCAGCCTGCTGAGCGGATTCAGCACCATTATCGATATTCCAGCGACCGACGTGCCGCTCGATCAGGTGTTGCGGCTGCGCGCACGGCTGGACAGTGGCGACACCGCGGAATGCGAGATCGGCACCTTGCATTTTTTGCCAGGCGATGGTCGCCAACCGCTGCCGGGCAACTGGACCGGAGACGGCGCGAAGATCGCCATCTGCATGACCACCTGCGATCCACCGCCGGAATTGTTCGAGCAGCAGATTCGCTCGATTGCCGGGCAGAATCACGACAATTTCATCTGCATCATCCAGGACGACGTTTCCTCGGAGTCGAACCTGGCCGCGATCAAGCGCAGCATCGCCGGCGATCCGCGTTTCGTGTTGTTCCAGAACGAATCGCGGATGGGTTTCTATCACAATTTCGAAACTTGTCTTATGCGCGTTCCGGCTGACGCAGAGTTTGTCGCGCTGAGCGATCACGATGATCGTTGGTACGCGGACAAGCTGTCCAGTCTGCTCGCCGTATTCGACGACGACACCCAACTTGTTTACAGCGATTGCCGGCTTGTGCAACCCGATGGCAACGTCTTGGCCGAGTCGTACTGGACGCGCCGCCGCAACAACTACACTGATATGGCGACCATGTTCGTCGCCAATACGGTTACCGGCGCGGCCAGCCTGTTTCGTGCCGATCTGCTTGACCAGACCCTGCCATTTCCTCAACGCGTGGGCGACGCTTACCACGATCAATGGCTGGGTCTGCTGGCGATGGTCAAAGGCAAGATCGGCTACGTGGATCGGCCACTCTACGACTACATGCAGCACGGTCGCAACGTGATCGGTGCGGTCGAACTGCGCGCTGCGGGCATGACCGATGCACTCCACGACGTGTTCAGTACTGGCTTCCATCCGGCGCGGGTCGCGGCGCGCTTGCGTAACTTCATCATGAGCGCCAGCGCCGACCACGCGTTTGTCACTCACAAGGCGCTGGTCAGTCGCATGTTGCTGAAGCGATTTCCGAAAGTGTCGGGTGCGCGACGCCGCGTCCTGCGACGCTTTCGCGACATCAATGCATCGATCCCGACGATCCTCGGCACCATGTTGCGGGCGCGGCTGCGCAAACTTCCGACCTTGAATATGGACGGCTACATGCTGCGCGCCGCCATTGGTCAGCGCCTGAGTCGGCCCGGATTCCGTCTGCGCAGGCGCTCGTTGCTGGAAGGTCGCAGCAATGAACAGGCAGTGCTGGATCGCGCCTCGGGCGTCAACACACCGCCGGCTGCGCCGTCATCGGGCGCGGATGTCGCGGCCTCGGAGCGGGTCAGCGCCATCGGCTTTGGCAACGTCGGTTGGATGTCGCACAACATCCGTCCACTGACGCTGGCGATCAGCGCCAGGCAGCCACGCCGCGTCAATCTGTTGCTGGCGACCATCGATTTCCGCTACGTGTTCGGCGGCTACATCGGCATGTTCAACCTGGCCCTGTTCCTGAAACGAATGGGCCATCAGGTGCGCATCGTGTTGACCGAAAGCGTGGACTACCGTCCCGAGGAATGGCGTCGCCAGATTCAGAAATTCCCGGGGTTGGAGTCGCTCTTCGACGATGTCGAAGTAGCACCTCGTTTTGATCGCACCGATCCGTTGCCGGTCAATCCCGACGATGCCTTCGTGGCAACTTCATGCTGGACCGCGCACGTCGCCCATCACGCCGTGCGTGAGCTGGGACACGAGCGTTTCCTCTTCATGGTGCAGGAATACGAGCCGATCTTCACCTCGTACAATTCCATCAACGCGATCTTTCGCCAGGCCTATGACTTCCCGCAGTTCGCGCTGTTTTCGACCGCGATCCTGCAAGACTATTTCCGCGCCGAAAAGATCGGCGTTTACGTTGATGGCGAGGAAAGAGGCGACGAGTTGTCCACGGTTTTCCACAACGCCATCTGCCGCTTCACGCCGAAGCTGGCCGACATGGTTCACGAGGAAAAGCGCCTGCTTTTCTACGCGCGTCCCGAGGACCACGCGGCCCGGAATCTGTTTGAACTGGGCGTGATGGGCCTGGTCGAATTGCTGCGCCGCGATGATGTCGACCTGACCGGCTGGACCTTTCACGGCATCGGCTCGATTGATCGCCGTTACGTACTGGAACTGGCGCCCGGCATTGACCTGAAGTTGCTGCCGCGCACCAGCCTGGACGAATACATCCAGTTGCTGCCGACCTTCGATGTCGGCCTGTCGCTGATGATGTCTCCGCATCCCAGCCTGGTGCCGCTGGAGATGGCTGCCGCAGGCCTGCGCACGGTGACGAACACCTTTGCCAATAAAACCGCCGAACGGCTGGCCGCCGTTTCGCCGAACCTGATCGCGATACCGCCCACCGTCGACGGCATCGCCGATGGTCTGACCGAAGCAATCCGCCGTGCCGGCGATTTGAAGGGCCGCCTTGCCGACGCCCGCATCGATTGGCCAACCAACTGGACCGAAGCCTTCAGCCCGGAAACGATGAAGCGATTGCAGCGGTTTCTGTCGGTGTAGCATCGGCCCCAACCTGGGGAACAAAAAGAGTAGACGATGCAATTGTCTGGTGTGGATGTCGTCGCAGATGCAGCCGACGTTGACGTCGCCGCGCTCCTGCCAGGAGTGCCGCTGGTCGAATCGCCTTTCTTTGAAGAACTGATCGGGCGCAGCGGGTTGAGTCCCGAGGAAATCGACATCGCTCGACAGCTTCGCGAGCATGGTTATGCGACGTTCGATTTTCCCGAACCCGAGTTTGATGCGGTCGCCGAACGTATCAAAGCCAGCCTCGGGAAGAAATTTGATCTCGAGCGTTGGCGTGAAGGCGGCGGCAAGACCGGAATGCGCGTGCAGGACGCGTGGAGCCATGATCGCGATGTGTACCGGTTGGCCACGAACGAGCGCGTGCTGAGTCTGCTTTCCCGGCTCTATGGGCGAAGGGCCTGGCCTTTCCAGACACTCAATTTTCCGGTCGGCACGCAACAACACTTCCACAGCGATTCGCTGCATTTCAGCAGTATTCCCGAACGTTTCATGTGCGGTGTCTGGATTGCGCTGGAAGATGTTGATGAAGAAGCCGGGCCATTGATCTACTACCCCGGCAGTCATCGCTGGCCGATTTACACCAATGAGCACATAGGGCAGCGCGCACCCGAGTCGAATATCGCGGATCAAACGGTGTATGAGCCGCTGTGGCGAGCGCTGGCGAGCAAGAGCGGCGTGGATCGAACCAGCTTCCTCCCACGCAAGGGGCAAGCCTTGATCTGGGCGGCTAACCTGCTGCATGGCGGTGCGCGGCACTCCAACCTTGAAAAATCGCGCTGGTCGCAAGTTACCCATTACTACTTCGACGACTGCAGCTACTACGTGCCGATGCTGTCGGATCCGTGCGTCGGCCGCGTGGCGTTCCGGTCGTTAACCGATCTTTCGACGGGCGAGGTGGTGGCGAATCGATACCTCGGCGCCGCGGTGCCTGAAAAATTTGTTGAACGCGTTGCGCCAAGAGCCGCAGCACCCCCGCCAGAGTTCGACAGTGGGTTGTACCTGGCTGCAAATCCTGACGTAGCGCATGCCGCCGCTGATCCGTGGTTGCACTACCTCATCCACGGCAAGAAGGAAGGACGCAAACTGCGGCCGACGAAACGCTCGTGGCGTGATCCAATTGCGGACCTGCGCATCGCTTGGCGGCGGTCGAGCGTGTCAAAGTGGATATCCGACAAGCTGCGAAAATAGGGCGCGAGAGTCGCGATGCTTGCAGATGACCCAAGCGCCGGAGCGGTGCTCGCCGGGCGCCTTGGTTCCTTGCGAATACTGATCAGGCAACTGCGGTTGAGTCAGTCCGTCGTGGCCGCGCGCGTCCCCGGCGGTGGCAACCAATCGGCGCAGCGATTAGCATTCAGGTATGCGGGCCGTCTCCAAGGCGCAAGAACCGCATTCCCACTGATGCCGAGAGAGTTCCGATGTCCCTGAATCACCTTGTCCCCGTTGCCCTGCTGGCCGCCCTGTTGCTGGCCGGCTGTGGCGAATCCAACCCGCCGCCCGCCTCGACCGAAACTGCCGAGGCTCCGGAAACTGCCGCCACCACCGAGCCAGCCGCGCCGGTGAAGCCACCATTGCCGGAAGGCGAGTGCGGTGATCAGTCGGCAGTCCCGGCCGATCAGCGCGTTGCCAACACACCGAAGTGGACCACCGCCAGCGAAGTCGACAATTTCGGCTATGACGTCTATCGCGGCGACGAGGAAGAAGGTCCGTTCGTTAAGTTGACGGTCAACCCGATCCTCGGTGCCGGCACCACCGACGAAACCCACAAGTACGAGTTCCGCGACGACACTATCGACCCGTGCAAGGGCTACTGGTATTACGTCGAGTCGACCAGTACCGGTGGCGTCCACGAGAAATTCACGCCGGTGTTCCCGGCCGGTCCGAAGCGTCGCGCGGTGGGCTCGCCCGCACAATGATTGTTGATCCACCCGTGGTCGATGGCGTCGGCGCTGCGCTGCGCGGCGTCAACGCCTACTGGCGCTCGCTCGACGAGGAAGCGATCGAGCGAGGCGACCATCGCGGCTTTATTGGCGGCATGTGGGACGACGTCGGTCGGCTGCAATTCGAGCTTCTGAAGGAGCACGGCCTGTTGCCGCAACATCGCTTGCTGGATGTCGGCTGCGGCGCGATGCGCGGGGGTGTCCACTTTGTGCCGTATCTCGAACCCGGTCACTACTGCGGACTCGACGCGAACGCCAGCCTGCTCGAAGCAGCCCATCACGAACTCGCTCAGATCGACTGTCTTGATCGTGGTGCAAGGTTGATTGCCGACGGCGATTTCGACGTCGAAAAATTTGGCGAGAAATTCGAGTTCGCGCTGTCGGTGTCGGTGATCACCCACCTGTATCTCAATCACATCCAGATCGCGCTGAGCAAAGTTGCCAAGGTGTTGCTGCCGGGTGGCCGTTACTTCGTCACGTTTTTTCATGCGCCGCATGCGGCCTGCCTGGAAGCGGTACCGCACGAGCCGGGTGGCGTGGTCACCTTTTTCGATCATGATCCATTCCATCAATCCTTCGAAGAACTGGACGCGATGGCGAAACACGCCGGCCTGCGCGCCGAGCTGATTGGCGACATCGGCCATCCACGCGACCAGCGTCTGATCGTTTTCCACGCCCCGGACTGATTGCGCGCAGGCCATGCGCGAACACTCGTTTTCGACTGGATTGCCGCGTCAGTTTTCCTGGCAGGTTCTGGCCATCGCGGGTGGCTGGTTGGTCATCAATGCGCTGCTGTTCTGGTTGTACTTTCAGGGCCATGCGAAGACACTGATCGGCGACGAGGCAATGTACGACGCCGTCGCGCTGGCTCAGTTGCAAGGTCAAACCATCTCCCTCAACTTCATCTGGCCGCCGGGCCAGAAGTGGTTTCTGATGGCCTTGCATGCGCTGACCGGGCCGGGTCGAATCGGCATCCTCGTTGTCCAGACCGGCTTGCTGGCGCTGTGCGGTTGGCTGCTCTATCGCTTGTGGTTGCTGCTGGATAATCGAGTCGCCGCGCTCTGGGCGTGCGCGTTATTCCTGATCAATCCCGGCGTGCTCGCCTACGCGCACTGGCTGTGGCCCGAAGTGCCGCACCTCGCGTGTTTCCTTGCGGCCTTGCTGCTACTGGCGGATCGCGAGCACAGCACGTGGCCGCGTGCGCTGGCTGCCGGCGCATTGATCGGCGCGGCCTTGCTGTTCAAGAGCCTGCTCGCCGCGTTCTGGCCGTTCATGGTGCTACTGTTCCTGGTGCGCTGGCAGGGCAGGCGATCCGTGATCGCGTGGAAATCGGTCGCTGCGTTCGTGATCGGCATCTTCGTGATCACCGCGCCATCACTGCTGCAAGGCTGGCGTGAGACCGGCCGCCCAATGATTGCCGACAGTTCCATCTACAACCTCTACGTTGGACTCATTGACAAAAGTCGAAGCGACTACATCGACGAATGGGGCATGACCACGCTGACGCCGTTTCTGGAAAGCGGGTCGACGCC
>JBATAQ010000177.1:0-18737 GCA_049661925.1 Dokdonella sp. | reverse complement strand
AGCTTGGCGTAGCCGTAGTTGCGTGGGTCGAACTCGGAGACCTGTTTTGCGATGTAGCTGCCGACGGGTCCAAGGTGCGCCCAACCCGCTTCATCGCTGGCAGCGTCGACGGCCGCACGCAGCAGCTTGACAAGTTCCGTGTCGCCCTTCAGTTGCTTGGCCGGCCATGGCTTGGGGCTCGCCGACGCCGCGGCGCTGCCGGATCGGGCCACATCCTTTTCCGCCGGTTGCAGCAGGATGTCGGTGAAGATGAAACGATCACACGCGGCAACAAACGGTGACGGCGTCTTGCGTTCGCCAAAGCCATAAACGGTCTGTCCGGACTCGCGCAGGCGCGACGCGAGTCGGGTGAAGTCGCTGTCGCTTGAAACGATGCAGAAACCATCAAGTTTCGCCGTATAGAGCAAGTCCATGGCGTCGATGATCATGGCCGAATCCGTCGCATTCTTGCCGGTGGTGTAGGCAAATTGCTGCATCGGCTGGATCGAGTGTTTCAGCAGGGTTTCCTTCCAGCCGCCCAAGTGGGGACCGGTCCAGTTGCCATAGCAGCGCTTGACGCTGGCGACGCCGTACTTGGCAACCTCAGCCAATAGCGCTTCTGCGAGCGCGGGCTGCGCGTTGTCGGCGTCGATCAATACGGCAAGCCGTTTGTTGGATGTGTCAGCCATCATCGTTCTCCGTTGGGCGCATCGCCAAAGACCAGGTTCGCATCAATCAGTCGCACGCTCTTGGTGCAGATCGGTCTCCAATCGCTGCTCGATCTTATCCATGCGCCGGATCATCTGGCCGGCCTTGTCGAGCAATTCCGCCACTTCGCTGTCACGCAGCGCGTTTAATTTCTCGTGCACCTGCAGGATCTCGAGTTCCGACTTGATGTTCACTTCGTAGTCGTGCTGGGCCTGCACGCGATCGGCTTCACTTTGGCGCTTCTGGCTCATCATGATGATCGGCGCCTGGATGGCGGCCACGCAGGAAAGCAGAAGGTTCAACAGGATGTACGGGTAAGGATCAAATGCGCCCTGAACCAGCACCCAGGTGTTGAACAGCATCCACACGACCAGCGCGCCGAGAAAGCAGAAGATGAAGCTCCAGCTGCCGCCGACAGTCGCCACGCGATCTGCAAGGCGCTCGCCGAACGTTCGCTGATCGTCGAATTCGCGCAGCACATTGCGGGCAACGCCGCGACGGCTGACAAAGCGTTCGACGATCTGACGTTCTTCAGCCGGCAGCTTCTCGATTTCGACCTGCAGCAGCGTGCGCGCCGTCTGCTGTCGATCAACCCGCTTGGCCGCTTGATTTGGAGTTTCCATGCAATGCCCCATGATTGCCGCGCTCGAATCAGTCCAGCGCCCGAACACGAAAACTGCGACCCTTGATTTTGTTCTGCCGCAGGCGCTGCAAAGCTACGGCTGCGGTGTCTCGACGAATCGCGACATATGCGCGGGTGGCGAAAATGTCGATCTTGCCGACCACATCGGCACTCAATCCAGCAGTGCCGGTGAGCGAACCGAGCACGTCGCCGGGTCGCAACTTGTCCTGGCGCCCCGCATCGATGACCAGCGTCGCCATCGCGGCGAGCAATGGCTCATCGCGCGGCCCATTGGACGGCGGCAACGGCTGCCAAGACACACTACCGATCCGCTCTTCGATGAATTTCATGCGCGGCATCTCTGCCGGCGCGACCAGGCTCACCGCAAGGCCGCTGCGGCCCGCCCGCCCGGTGCGACCGATGCGATGGATGTGCGCATCGGCATCGGTTGCCACTTCGTAGTTCACCACCATCGGCAAGTCATCGATGTCGAGGCCACGCGCCGCCACATCGGTCGCTACCAGCACAGCACAACTGCGATTGGCAAAGCGAACCAGTATTTCGTCGCGATCGCGCTGATCCAGATCGCCGTGCAAGGCCAGCGCGGAAAATTTGTGTGCGATCAGGGCGTCGGCGACGTCGGCGGTATCGCGCCGGGTATTGCAAAACACCAGCGCCGATTCCGGACGCTCCACCGACAGCAAGCGACGCAGCGCGTCGACGCGGTTACGCGCGTCGACTTCGTAGAAGCGCTGTTCGATGGTTGCAAGCGCCTCGCCGTGATCCACCGTGATCTCGACCGGGTCGCGCTGGATGCGCTGGCTGATCTTGCGAACTTCGCCCGGGTAGGTCGCCGAAAACAACAGGGTCTGGCGCGTCTTTGGCGTCTTCACCACCAACGCGCTGATCGCATCGAGGAAACCCATGTCGAGCATGCGGTCGGCCTCATCCAGCACCAGGACGCGAATCCCGGACAGGCTCAGCGCGTTCTGGTCCAGCAATTCCTGGATGCGCCCCGGCGTGCCGACGACAATGTGCGGCTCGTGCGTGAGCGAGGCCAGTTGCGGTCGCAAGGCGATGCCGCCGCACAAGGTCAGCAGTTTGACGTTGGGAACGAAGCGAGCCAGCGCGCGCAGCGACTTGCTGACCTGGTCGGCCAGCTCGCGGGTCGGGCACAGCACCAGCGCCTGCAAGCCGGTCTTGGTCGCATCGATGCGGGCCATCACGGCCAGACCGAACGCAATCGTCTTGCCACTGCCGGTACGGGCTTGCGCGATCACGTCGCGGCCTTCGAGCAGACCAGGCAGACTTTGTGTCTGCACCGGCGTCATCGTCTCGAATTCCAGCGCCGCCAAAGCCTGCAACAGGGCCGGGGGCAATGCCAAGGTGTCGAATTTGTCCATGCAACATGATCGCACGGCATCCCGGTTCAATCCGCTTCAGCCGTGGCGCTCCACCATGGCTTGAAATCACGCTGCCGCGCCGGCATCACGGCGCGACTCTCAACAAGGAATTGCCATGGCTGAGTTCTGCGACCTTCCCGGCGTTGCCCTGCGCATCGCGCCAAACGATTTTCCCGATCCGCAACTGGACGAAACCGAGGCCAGCGGCGAACGCACCGTCATCCTCGCCGGCGGCTGTTTCTGGTGTACCGAATCGGTATTCAAGAACTTGGATGGCGTGCTCGAAGTGACCGCCGGCTACAGCGGCGGTGATGCCAGCACGGCCGACTACCGCGCCGTCTGCACCGGCACGACCAATCATGCCGAAGCCATAGCCATTCGCTACGACGCCAGTCGAATCAGCTTTGGCCAGTTGTTGAAGGTGTTCTTTGCGATTGCCCACGACCCGACCACGCGCGACCGTCAGGGCGGTGATGTCGGCAGCCAGTACCGCTCGGCGATCTTCTTCGCCAATCAGGAGCAGCACGACATCGCCCAAGCCTATCTCGACCAGATCGCCAAGGCCGGCATCTTCAAGACACCGGTCGTGACGCAACTGGTTCCACTGGAAGCCTTCCACACCGCCGAGGCGCACCACCAGAACTACGCCGAACTGAATCCTGACCAGGGCTACATCCGTGCCGCAGCGCAGCCCAAGGTCGAAAAACTTCGCACGTATTTTGGTGACAAGTTGAAACAGGGAGCCAACGCATGAGGCTCTCTGAAACCGGTTACGACCTTACCCCGATCGCACCACAGGAGCGCGAACAACTGGCGACAAGGCTAAGCCAGGAAGAGCGTTACGTGCTGTTCGACCACGGCACCGAAGCGCCCTTCTGCGGCGGTCTGCTCGACGAGCATGGTGAAGGCGTCTTCGCCTGCAAGCTGTGCGGACTGCCGCTGTTCAAGTCAGTGACGAAGTTTGAATCCGGCACCGGCTGGCCAAGTTTCCACACACCGTTCGATCCACGACACATCAGCGAAATCGAAGACTCCAGCCACGGCATGACTCGCACCGAAGCACGTTGCGCACGTTGCGACAGCCACCTGGGGCATGTGTTCCCGGACGGTCCGAAGCCAAGCGGATTGCGCTACTGCCTCAATTCCCTCGCCCTGCAATTCGAGCCGGCCGATGACGCGGCCGGTGGCGTCTCTGGCTGACGCTTCGCGTGTCTCCCTTCTCCCGTCGGGAGAAGGACCGGGGATGAGGGTCCGGCCCTTGCGCGATGCTCCATTCTGTTCGGTCGTATAGCCGTCTAAACATCCAAACGCAGCTCGATTGGCTGTCGCCAGACTGGTCGAGCGTATGGTTCGGCTGCCGCTTCGCTCTTGTTGGCTGTTGCCAGACTGGTCAAGCGTTTCTCGCGCCTGCCGGCGCGCGAAGCGCTTTACAAACCTGGCGTGAGCCAACAAACGAAGCGAGAGCAAACGGGTCAGACGCTTGACCAGCCTGGCGATAGCCAAACAAAGCGAAGATGAAGTCTTCGACACGGTGAAAGGCGGCACGAGCGCCGGACCCTCACCCGTCGCTGCGCTCCCCCCTCTCCCGGCGGGAGAGGGGAAACAAAAAACCGCCAACGCGGAATGGCGGCAGATTCCGCTCCCGAGTTGGGGTAAGGTTCGGACCCCAATCCGAACCAATCCCCGTGGCGATGGCGACCATCAACAACAACAAGCTGGACCGTGTCGTTGCCGATGCGCGACGCGCAGCGGAGCAGCGCGGGCATGGCTATCGGGATCGTGCGCTGGGCATGTACCCATGGGTGTGTGGACGTTGTGCGCGTGAGTTCTCTCGGGTCAATGTCAGTGAGTTGACGGTGCATCATCGCAACCACAACCATGACGACAATCCGTCCGATGGCAGCAACTGGGAGCTGCTTTGTATCTATTGCCACGACAACGAGCATTCTCGATACATCGACCACACTGGCGTAAGTGCCGGGCGTGCCGAGGACTCGGTCGCGTCGGCGAAAGCCAACCCGTTTGCAAACCTGAAAGACCTGATGAAGCGTTGATGCGTCGCCCACCTCGTTCGCCACTTATCGAAGCCTTCGGCCTGCCCTGTGATGACTGAGCTGACATTCCGCCACGCCACGCACGGCGATATCAACGCCATCGTCGCGCTGGTTCAATCGGCCTATCGCGGCGATGCCAGTCGCGCCGGCTGGACGACCGAGGCTGACATGCTGGATGGCCAGCGCATTGATGCGTCGATGCTGGAAACGATGCTCGCGAATCCAGCCGCGACGTTCCTGCTTGCCGAGCGCAGCGACCGGCTGATCGCCTGTTGCGAATTGCAGCACAAGGGCGACGACGCTTACTTCGGCATGTTTTCGGTCGTGCCAGCCGAGCAGGGCAGCGGGATCGGCAAGGAAGTGTTGGCCGAGGCCGAGCGCGTCGTTTGCGACGATTGGCAGTGCACGCGTCTGGAAATGACCGTGATCGATGTGCGTGATGCATTGATCGCCTGGTACGAGCGGCGCGGCTACGTCCGCACAGGGCTGCATTCGCCGTTCCCGTATGGCGATCCGCGCTACGGCATTCCGTTGCGCAATGACTTGCGATTCGAGACATTGCGCAAGACATTCCTGCGCTGAATCGGCATCGCGAACGGCATCATTGTCGCAGCCGGAGGGCTCTATCTGGCATCCTTGTCCGCCATTTCCGTTGTCGCGTCGGCATGCGCCCGCGCCTTCCCGTTCGATGCCGATCAAGCCGTTCGCCAGGTCCGCTGCACCCGCCGCAATCCAGGCCAATGCCAAGCCGATGGCTGGTACGGATGGCGATCACATCTTGATCGTGCATGCCAGCCAGACCGGTTTCGGCGAACTGCTGGCAGCGCAGACCGTGAAGTCGCTGCAGCAGGCGGGCGTTGATGTGGAGTCGATGGCGTTGGGTGAACTCGATCTGGGTACCTTGCTGCTCACGTCGCGCATCCTGTTCATTGCCAGCACCACCGGCGAAGGCGATCCACCGGCTTCCGCGTATGCCTTTATCCGCAAGGTGATGGGCCAGCGCCGTGATCTGTCTCACCTCAGCTACGGCCTGCTCGCGCTGGGTGATCGCGAGTACGAGTTCTACTGTGGCTTCGGCCACCAACTCGACACTTGGTTGCGCGAGCAAGGAGCGCTGCCCTTGTTCGACATGATCGAGGTCGACAACGGCGACGCGGCCACCTTGCGCAACTGGCAACACCAGATTGGTGCGTTGACCGGTGCGGTCGACCTGCCCGATTGGGAGACGCCGACCTACGCGGACTGGCTACTGGCCGAACGCGTGCTGCTCAACCCCGGAAGCATTGGTGGGCCGGTATTCCATGTCGCGCTGACCCGCAGCGATGCGCCAATGGACTGGCGAGCCGGCGATATCGTCGAGATCGGACCGCAAAATGCGCCGGCGGATGTCGATGAATTCCTTGCTGCGCTGGCGCTCAATGGCAACAGCCGGGTCGGCAGCGAGATGCTGAAGGAACGCCTCGCCCGCGCAGCGCTGCCGCTGCTGGCGGAAGTGCGCGGGCTGTCGGCGCAGGCGCTGTCCGATGCAGTCACCGACTTGCCTCATCGCGAATATTCGATTGCCTCGGTGCCTGAAGATGGAGCCGTGCACCTGTTGATTCGCCAGGTGCGTCGGCCAGATGGTCGCCTTGGTATCGGCGGTGGCTGGTTGACCGAGCACGCCGCCGTCGGCAGCGACATCAAGGCACGCGTTCGTGCCAATCCGAGTTTCCGTGCGCCCAACGATGCGCGACCGCTGATCCTGATCGGCAACGGCACCGGCATCGCCGGCTTGCGCGCCCTGCTGCACGAGCGTGTGCATCAGCAACGCCATCGCAACTGGTTACTGTTCGGCGAGCGCAACGCCGCACACGATTTCTACTACGGCGACGAGATTCGCGGCTGGCTCGACGGCGGACAGATCAAACGTCTCGACCTCGCCTTCTCGCGCGACCAACCCGAACGCATCCACGTGCAACGCCTGGTCGCCAACGCCGGCACGGCGTTGCGCGAATGGGTGGGCGAAGGTGCGTCGATTTACGTTTGCGGCAGTCTGGAGGGCATGGCGCCCGGCGTGCATGCGGCCTTGCTTGATGCACTGGGCAGCGCACGGCTGGAACAGCTGACGGAACAAGGTCGCTATCGTCGCGACGTCTATTGACTGCGTGAGACAGGAATTTTCAGGTGCCGGAAACGTAAGCGCCGCCGTGTTTTCCCAACGGGAACCAACCCGCGACGGCTCCAGCAGCGCGCGATCCAGTCGCCTCTGTTTTACACTGGCGACCCACTTTGGAGAGTTCGATGTCGCAAGCCCAGCGTTTTTTCCTGTCCATAGACGATCTCAGCGCCGCCCGTGGCGACAGTTCGGATTTGTCGTTCCAGGGCACGTCCCCGAGCAGCTTCGCGGTGGCATTGACCGAAGCACTGCGCGAGCCGACCTTGTGGAAGCGCTGGCAGAACATGCAGGACGATCCGGACGATGTCGACCACGAGATGGGTGCCAGCGATCCAAACGCGACCGTTGAAGCGGAGCTGCAAGGCAGCCACTGCCGCGTCCGCGTGGTCACCACGCTGCCACACGCCGTGCTCAAGCATCGCCTGACCTTGCTGGTCGGCCGCCACTGGTCGCTGCATGACGTCAGTAACGTTTGATCCCGCGCCGCCCCTAGAATCCTCGTCATTCCTGCCTCCGCAGGAATGACGAAGACGGGAAGTTGAATAGTGCCGCCCCGTACTTTCTACCTGCGCAAAGTGCTTCCCTGTCGTCTACGATCAGTACATTGATCTAAGGGGATGACCATGATGACCTTGCGCGTAACCCTGGTTGCCTTGCTGCTGGCGGGTTCATTCGGCGCAGTCGCGGCGGACAAGGACAAGCAGAACAAACCGGAGCCGGCGAAATGGGACGTCAACGCGGCCCACGGCAAGACCAAGTCGGTCAAGTTCACGACCGACGAAGGAACCTGGATGGACCTGGACGTGAGTCCAGATGGTCGTCAGATCACTTTCAGCCTGCTTGGCGACATCTATCTTTTGCCGATAGCCGGCGGTACCGCGAAGCGGATCAGTTCCGGCCCAGCCTGGGACGTGCAGCCGCGCTACTCGCCGGACGGTAGCGAAATAGCATTCACCTCTGATCGCGCAGGCGGCAACAACCTGTGGCGCATGTCGGCCAGCGGCAGCAATGCCAGCCAGGTGTCGAAGGAAGACTTTCGCCTGATGAACAATCCGGCGTGGACACCGGATGGGCAGTACCTGATCGGCCGCAAACATTTCACCGGCGAGCGCTCACTGGGCGCGGGTGAGCTGTGGCTGTTCCACAAAAGCGGCGGTGCTGGCCTGCAACTGACCAAGCAGGAGAACGACCAGCAGGACTTGGGCGAACCAGCGGTCAGCCCGGACGGGCGCTATGTTTATTACTCACAGGACGCCACCGAAGGCCCGAATTTCCAGTACAACAAAAATCCGCATGAAGGCATCTATGCGATCCGCCGGCTAGACCGCCAGGATGGCGAGATCACGACCATCGCATCCGGGCCGGGAGGTGCCGTTCGCCCACAACCTTCGCCGGACGGAAAGTCTCTCGCCTTCGTGCGACGTGATCGCGCCAATAGCGTGCTCGAAAAACTCGACCTGGAGTCCAACCACATCGAGCCCTTGTGGAATGGTCTGTCGCACGACTTGCAGGAAGCCTGGGCCATCTTCGGCCCTTACGCGAATTTCGCCTGGACTCCCAATTCCAAATCCATCGTGATCTGGGCCAAGGGCAAGTTGTGGAACGTCGACGCGACCAGTGGCGCGCAAACGGAAATTCCGTTCACCGCCACTGTTGAACAGACCGTTGCCGAGCCGCTACGTTTCGAACAGAAGCTGGACCGTGGGAGTTTCGAGCCGAAGATGATCCGCGATGTCGCGACCAGCCCGGATGGCAAGACGCTGGTGTTCCACGCGGTCGGCAATCTGTGGAAAAAATTGCTGCCCAATGGCACGCCGCAATCACTGACGGCGGCCAGCCCGGCCGAGCAATACCAACCCGCCTTCAATCGCGATGGCAGCAAGTTGCTTTTCACCACTTGGCAAGACCAGCAACAAGGCGCTATCGCCGAACTGGACATGGCCAGCGGATCGGTCCGCGCGCTTGGCTTGCGTCCCGGCTTCTACTACAGCCCGAGCTACTCGCCCGATGGTCGTCGCATCGTCTATTCGCGCAGCAAAGGCACTTCGTTGACCGGCCAGCTCAACAATGGCGAGACCGGGATCTACGTCGTTGACACGAACGGCGGCAACGCCAAGCGCATCGCAAAGAGCGGCGGCGATCCGCAGTTTTCCGCCGACGGCGAGCGCGTGTATTACCTAACCGGCAGCGGCCTCAAGAAGAAGCTGATGAGCGTCGGACTCAATGGCGAAGAGCCGCGCGAAGTGTTTGACCTGAAGTACGTCAACGCGGTCAGCATCAGCCCCGACGGCAAGTGGGTCGCGTTCACGGAATTGTTCAACGGTTACGTCGCGCCACTGCCAGCGACCGGCAAGAGCATCGAGCTTAGCAAGGAAACCAAGGCGCTGCCGGTGACAGCGATCTCGACGGATGTTGGTTCGTACCTGCACTGGTCGGCCGATTCGCAAAGCCTGCACTGGATGGTCGGCAACGAATATCACAGCGTGGCGCTGAAAGACTCAGTCGCATTCCTTGGCGGCGCGAAAGGCAAGGATCGTCCGTCTACCAGCACCTCGGTCGGGCTCAGTGTGCCGATGGACAAGCCCAGCGATGTGTTCGCGTTCACCCACGCGCGCTTGGTCACGATGCGCGATGCCGACGCCGGCACGCAGGACGTAATCGACGACGGCACTCTTGTCATCGACGGCGACCAGATCAAAGCCGTTGGCGCGAGTGGCAGCGTCACCATTCCTGCCAACGCGCGGGTCATCGACGCGACCGGCAAGACCATCTTGCCCGGTTACGTCGACGCGCACGCGCACGCCAACCACTTCACCCAGGGCGTGGTGCCGCAGCAGAACTGGAGCTACTACGCCAACCTCTCCTTCGGCATCACGACCATGCACGATCCTTCAGCAACCACGGAAACCGTTTTCTCGCAGGCTGAATTGGTCAAGACCGGCGAGCTGGTCGGGCCGCGTGTGTTTTCGACTGGCACCATCCTTTACGGCGCCGATGGCGACTTCAAGGCAGTCGTGAATTCTCTGGACGATGCGCGTGCGCATTTGCGCCGCATGAAGGCGAACGGTGCTTTCAGCGTGAAAAGCTACAACCAGCCGCGCCGCGACCAGCGCCAGCAGATCAACCAGGCGGCACGCGAACTCGGCATGCTGGTGGTCGAAGAAGGTGGGTCTACATTCAACCACAACATGACCATGATGCTCGATGGCGTCACGAGCATCGAGCACAACCTTCCGGTCGCGCCGTTGTACAAGGACGTGATCGATCTGTGGCAGCAAACCGACGTGCGCAACACGCCGACGCTGGTGGTGAGCTATGGCGGCCTCAGCGGCGAGTACTGGTGGTATGCGCGTGACAAGGTCTGGGAAGACAAGAAGCTCAATCGTTTCTACCCGCGCGAAGCGCTGGATGCGCGAGCGATCCGCCGCGAAACGGCACCGGAATGGGATTACTACCACGTCGAAGTCGCCAAGTCGGTGAAGAAGTTGCGCGACGCCGGCGTCAAGATCCAGACCGGTGGCCACGGCCAGATGCAGGGCCTGTCACTCAACTGGGAAATCTGGCTGCTCACCCAGGGCGGCATGAGCAATTTCGAAGCCCTGCGTGCAGCGACCATCGACGGTGCCGACTTGCTCGGGCTGTCGAAGCAACTGGGTTCGCTGGAAACCGGCAAGCGTGCGGACTTCGTCGTCCTCAACAGCAATCCGCTGGAAACGATTCGCTCGACAGCCGATACACGCTATGTGTCGGTGAATGGCCGCGTCTTTGATGTCGATGCCGACATGGCCGAAGTGGGTGGGCTTGGCCGCAAGGCACCGATGTTCTACTGGCAACTGCACCAGTCCGGCCAGAACTCCGGTATCGAGTATGGTCCGACCGCTCCCTGCCATTGCCCGAAGTCGGGTACCTTGCACACGCACTGACCGTCATTCGAATTCACCGGAGATCGTTCGATGCGCTCGACCATCGTTGGATTGATCAAGAAAGTGCTCGGCATTCATCACCAGTCCGGCGTCGAGTCGCTGCCTGCAATGCGGTCGATCGGTTCGCAGCGGCATCCGTACTTCATCCCGGAAAAACTGTTGCATGCCGATTCGGTCTGCTACTGCATTGGAGCCGGCGAAGACGTTTCATTCGATACCGAGCTGAAGATCATCTACGACTGCAGCGTGGTGATACTGGATCCGACGCCGTACGGCATCGATCATTTCCAGAAACTGAAGGACGCCACTGCTCGCGGCATTCGGCTGATGCTGGACGAAGGTCATCTGGTGCCCTTCACCTATCGGATTACCGCACGACAGCTCAACGACATCCAGTTCGTGCCGATCGGCGTGTGGAACGAGAAGACCGTATTGACCTTCCACGATCCGCAACTGGAAAACTATCCGTCCTATTCGGTCTACCTGTTCACCGACTCGGAAAAGGTCATCCGGGCACCGGTTGATCGGCTCGGCAACATCATGCGCGAGCTTGGCCACAGCGAACTCGACCTGGTCAAGATCGAAATCGAAGGTGCCGAGTACACGGTGATCGATACCATCATCGAGGATCAGCTCGATATCAAATTGATCGTGGTCGAGTTCGACGAGATCTATAACCACAAGCCGCGCGACCTCGGTTTTCATTTCCGCATCAAGCGTTGCTGCGACCGCTTGCGCAAGGCCGGCTATGTGCTGATCCATTCCACGCCGCAGCTCAAGCGCAGTTTCCTGCGCCGCGATGTGTTCGACCAGTTGAAAGGCATCGTCAGCACCGCCTGATTGTATTTCGGCGGCGAAACAACCTCGCTCTACGTCCCGCAGGATTCGATACGCGCGACGGCTTGTGCTTATGGGCCATTTTCTTGGCATGATCGTTGCATCCGTCAACGCTGCGCTGCAAGAGTTTCGAGCGCGATCACCGCGGCTTTGCGAGATACAGGGACTGCGTCGATGAACACGCCGACCGACAAGGAATACGAACTGAAGCGACTGCGCTTTCGGCAGCGAATCATGTTGTTCGTCATCTCCTGCTGCGCCGCTGACGTTTGCCTGCTGGCCGCTTTCGCTGCGCTGGGCACGATCAGCGGCTGGCTGGTCGTTCTCTACGGCTTCGTCGGGTTCGGGGCAACCGGGGCTGCTCTCGTCGCGATTCGAAACGGTACCAGCCAACGTTTTGCCGACCCGTACATGACCGCGTTCCAGTTGGGAGCAGCCAGCCTGCTGCAACTCGGCGGCTTGGTGCTGGCACCGCAAATCGCGCTGGTGTTCCTTAACAACCAGTTCGTGATCTTCACGATGGGCACGTTTCGTCTACGCCAGGTGACGCCCGTCGTCCTGGTGGCGATCATCGTCGCAATCGGTGTGTTGCTGTCCATTTCCGGCGCCTTGTTGGTCTGGACGCATGGACTTGCTGGATCGGTCACCACCGGCCGCGGTGAACTGGCGCTGTTTTGGGTCAGCTACATGAGTACGCTGGGACGCTCGAATCTGATTGCCTGGTTCGGCAGCGCCGCGCGCCAGCGCCTGGGCCAGCGCAATCGCGAACTGGCCAGGAGCGTGGAGCACGCCAACTACCTGGCCAGCCACGATGGCCTCACCGGCGTGTTGAACCGGGCAACCCTGCTTGGCTTGCTGGCAGCGAACCGGGACGGTACGGGCGGCTGCGTCGCTCTGCTCGATCTCGACGACTTCAAACAGGTCAACGACCGCTACGGCCACCTGGTCGGTGATCGCGTGCTGGAACGCTTCGCGCGGGAAGCTCGACAGTCGCTTCACGACGGCGACCTGATCGGTCGCTACGGTGGTGAAGAGTTCGTTATCGTATTCCGCAACGGCGATTGCGTGCAGGCGCAGGTGGAACTGAATCGGCTGCTGGAACGAATCGCCGAACTGGACTGGATCGACACGGCGGCTGGTCTCACCCTGACCGTATCCGCCGGCTTCAGCGCACCGGGCGCCGGGGAGAATTTCGAAGCCGTCATTCACCGTGCCGACGTGGCGATGTACGCTGCGAAGCATCTCGGTGGAAATCGTGCCTTGCCCTTCGATGCATCGCTGGACGGAACGCTGGTCGCCTGCCCGCGAGGCGAACCGGCGACCATGCGGGCTACCAGCGGTTGAGCTTGAGCTGCGCTTCGGTCGCTTCGTCGGCGGGCCGTGCCACCAATCCACCAGCGGCGGAAAGGGTCACGTGGAAACGACCGTTGTCGAGCAGTGGCAGGAACGCCGCACTGCCGTAGTCGGCGTCGATCCAGGGCAACCAGGTCGGGAAGCGTTGCTTCACATCGGCCAGGTCGAACAAGTCATCGCTGGAAAGGTCGACCGCTGTCATCGGTCTTGTCGTGTCCTCGATCCTGCGATAGCGACCACTCAAGCGATCCAGCCGATACAACGGTTGTGCGCCCAGCAACAACGCGGTCGAGCGCCATTTGATGATGCGTGCATCGAGTTGCCACTGGTCACCCTCGATTTCGGCACTGCGGCGACTTCCGTCGGGGAAAGTCAGGTCCACTGCGTAACGCTGCGGGCCTAGCTGGCGCGTCTCCACGGTAGCAACCCGCGCTTCGCTACCGAGTCGGTGATAGCCGATCAGCATCGTGGCGATCAGGGCGAAAGTGACGCCGATTGCCAGGGTTATCAGCATCCACAGTCCACGCCAGCTCGCGGTGCCGCCGCGCCGCTCGCGCAGGCAACGGCGAACCGCAAACCCGTGCGCAAGCGCGCGCAGAGCAAAGATGGCAGCGATCACATAGATCGCGATGACGATGAAGTGCAAGGACATGCGGGTCAGGATAACCGGGAAGCCTTGAACAAGCGCGTTTGGGCGCAACAGCGAAGCAGGCGCCGTCCCGCCTGTATCCGATACTTCCACCGCTGCGTGCCATGTGACGGACGTTGCGGCGATTTCAACGCAAGAACGGTCAAGCCTCGCTGACCATCACCTTCACAGCCAGCGACACGCACCCCCCTCAAGGCGTCGTCGATGACCCGGTTGATTCAGACTTCAACCGCTCGTATTCGATCATCGCGTTATCCGCACGAGCAGCATGCCCCGACTTCCGCAGCGCCTCGGCCAGGTTGAACCAGGCTTCCGCGCGGCGCGGTTGGAGTTCGGCCAGTGCGGCCCATTGATCGGCTGCGGCGGCGAAATCGCTGACGCGCATCAATGCGTCACCGAGCGCGAAGCGGCCTTCGGCTCGGTGGGGATCGATCTGGACGGCGTGCTGCAAACGCGCCACGGCGTCTTTGGCTCGTCCGATGTGAAGCAAAGTGACGCCTGATCGCAAGCTTGCGAATCGGTTGTCGGGATCGCTAGCGAGAACCTTCTCGAACAGCGTTTCCGCCTCGACATAGCGACGTTCACGCAGCAATCCCTCGGCCGCCTGCAAGGCATCGCGTACGTCGAGCATCGACTTCGGATCAGCAAGGCCCGTCGGCGCTTCCGTGATCGCCGCGCCGACGCCGACGTAGCCAAGGCTGCGCAGTCGCTCCAGCGCCGCGTCATCCGCCTGCCCACTCGCAATGGCGATCTTGCTGGACTTGGCTGCGTCGAGCGCGAGTGTCAGGCGATCAGAAATATCGGCGTTGACGTGTGCCACGTTCTTTTGCTCGCCTGGGTCCCGATCAATCGCATACAGTTCGGGCGCGGGAGCATCGACAAACTTCCAGTCGCCATCGCGCCACGCCGTCAGCGGAGCCCAGCCGTAGTAGGTCCAGGGCAACCAAGTTTCGCTGTAGGCCGGATGCAGCGGCACGGTGCCGTCGTGAAGACCCTTCGCAAGGCTGATGCCGTCGATGTCTTGCATTTCATCGATGCCCAACAGCGCAAGAATCGTCGGTGCAATATCGATCGTCTGGACCGGCTCTGCGCCAATCGCGTGCGTGATTTCCCCCGCCCAATCAAAGATCAACGGCACCTTCAGCGTGGAGTCGTAGACGAAATAGCCGTGGGTTTTTTCGCCGTGCTCGCCGAGTGCCTCCGCATGGTCGGCCGTGACGACAATCAGCAGCGGACGCGATCCACTGACCGCCTTTGCCGTCTCGATCAACTTGCCCAGCCAGTAGTCGGTGTAGGCCACTTCTCCGTCGTAAGCGCCACGCTCGCCGGGCTGCCAGAACTCCCGGGGCGGCTGGTACGGGTCGTGCGGATCGTAAAAATGGACCCAGTCGAAGAGCGGCTGGTCTGATTGGTGTGCGCCGAGCCATGTTTGAACTGCCGCAACGGTTTCTTCGGCAGGACGTTCGACCCAGCCTTGGTCGCCGTGCGTCATCACGTCGTCGTAGTGGTCGAAGCCGCGATCCAGTCCGAACATCTTCTGCAACGGAAAGCCGCTGACAAACGCCGCCGTCCGGTAACCATGCTTGCGAAGTGTTTCCTGAAGCAGCGGCAAGTCGGTGGGAACCGTCTGGCCGTTGTCATGAACGCCGTGGCGATGCGGGAGCTTGCCGGAAAGAATCGACGTATGCGCCGGCAGGGTGAGGGGCACGGGGCTGATTGCGCCGGTGAATGCATGACCTGACAGTGCCAATTCATCAATGACGGGGGTTTCATTGCGGCCACCAATGAAGCCAAGACTGTCGGGGCGAAGCGTGTCGATCGTCACCAGGAGCACGTTCGGTGCAGGCTCACTCGTACAGGCAACCAGTGCGAGGATTGGAACGGCGCAGGCCAGCGCGAGTTGAATGAATTTCATTGCACCAGTGTAGCCAAGGTTTGGTGATGGTCACCCGCGAAACGCCGCAGGCAAGCGTCGTCTGCCGCGCCACAGGCCGGACTGGAAAGGCCAACGCCGTTGAAAAGGATGCGTTTTGCCCCTTTGGGTGGCAGAATGTCGGGGTAGCCGAATTGCTGCGCTTATCTCCGGGGACATCTCATGTTGAATATCAAGACGCGTATCGTCGCCGGTCTGGCGATCTGTTTGCTTGCTGGCGGTGCTTTTGCCGCGAATCGTTCCAGCCCCGACTTCGTGCCGACGCGCACGGGTCCGGTTCCCGCAGGTGGTGGCAGTTGTGGCACCCCAGTGAACGTGACGCCACTGCCGTACGCATCGGCAGGCAATACCTGCGGCGGCGTGAACAACATCACCAACTATGGCGGCGCTTGCGGCGTAGACCTTCCATTCCCATATGGTGGTCCGGAAGACGTCTATCGAATTACGGTCGGTGCCACCAACAGCCTGAACATATCTGCCGATCTGACCGGAAGTACAGGCGACCTCGCGCTGTTTCTGGTTGGCGGTACCTGTGGTAGCGGTGCGGGATGTATTGCCAATTCACAGGACGCGATTGGTGCAGGCGCCGGCCCGGAACTTATCCCGGCTCAAACCAACATCGCTGCGGGCACTTACTTCATCTACGTCGACTCGTATTACGCCGCTCCCGATCCGTTGAGCTGCGGCACCTACTCGCTGGCCGTCACGGGTTCGTTGCCGGTGACCATCACCAACTTCAGCATCGACTGAAGTCACTCACGCCAGCCAGCGCCTTGCGCTGGCTGGCTCGCGAGCCATTCCCATGTTTCCCATTCGACGCGCGCTGGTTAGCGCAGCGCTGCTGTGTGCAAGTTTCGTCCACGCCGAAACGCTGAAGTTTGCCGAACGGAATGCGAAATTCGCGCCGGTCTTCCAGTTCCAAACCGTGCAACATGCGTTCGAGGTGAGCAACACCGGCGACAAGCCGGTTCGGTTGATCAGCGCCGAGCCACGCAGTGGTCGTGGAACCATTTCCGGAGTCCCAGCAACGATCGCTGCGGGCGCGACCTATTCGATTGCCGTGGACGTGCCGCTCGGCGCTGCACTGGGAGCAACGTCGTCGCGGTTCGCCCTGTTTACCGACGAGCCCGATGTCGAGCGTTACCGCTTTTCACTGAGCGGTTTTGTCCAGAACGCGTTTGAACCGGAAGTTCCTTTGTTGGAGTTTGGTGACGTCGTGCGTGGCAACGCAGTAGAGCGCCAATTCGAATTGTCGACTCGCGAAGCCAGTGACTGGAAGCTGGTCGACGTTGCCGATGCGCCAGATTTCGTCAAGGTTTCGCTGAGCGCCCACACGGTCAAAGCCATTTTGCTGCCGACTGCACCGCCGGGTTTCGTGATCGGTGAATTAGTGTTGACGACATCGCTGGCAAGCCAGCCGAAAGTGACCTTGGGTCTGCGTGGTTACGTCACCGGCGAGTTGCAAGCTTCGGCACGCGCCTTAAGCCTTGGAACGGTGGAAATTGGCAGCACGGCGAGCGCGAAGCTTGCGATTCGATCCAGCACGTCCGCAGACCACCCGTTGAAACTGACGATGTCTGCGCCCGAGCCATGGCATTTGACGACGCTGCCGTGCGAGCCGGTGTCAAACGAGTGCGCCGTCGTTGAAATTTCGGGCCAACCAAAAGGCGTTGGACCGTTCACCGGCGAGCTCACGGTCAAGAAAACTGGCAGTGCCGAGCCGGCGTTGCCAATCCGCTTTGTCGGCATTGCTCTGAAGCCCGGGCAAGTCGTGCGCGATGTGTTGGCAAGCAATAACGACGCGCCCGAAACCGAATCGATCGACAAAGCCATCGCCAAGGCGATGCAGCCGAAAACAGAGACCGACCAAACCGCCGCGACGCCCGCTACCGGCACACGCAGCGCTGAGGGTGCCGGGCCGGTACGCCTGCATTGGTCCGCGAAGGACGAATCAAAAACGTTTGGCTATCTGGTCTATCGGGCCACTGATCGGGCCGGTCCGTTCGTACGGGTGTCCAAGGCCATCATCCAGGTGTCCAAACTGTCGGCAACCGAGAATCGCTATGAATTCGTCGATAGCGATATTCAAGTTGGCAAGACCTACTTCTACTACGTCGACAGCATCGATTCGACCGGCATCAGGAAGCGCTTGTCGCCGGTGATGCAGAAAGCCGTGACCGCCGAGTAACGTCGACGATTGGCGCGATTCGGATTTGTTCGGGCAGAGCCGGTCGACTAACTCAGCGCCCGCGGGAAGTCTTCAATCAGGTCGTCGATGTTTTCCAGCCCGGCTGAACTCGCGGTTATTGCAGCTTCCAGCGCCAGCGTAGCCATAGCGACACGGCCAGCACGCCGACGAAGTAGCAGAATTCCCAGCCGCGCATCCATGCGGGCCCCCGCGCGATGATGTTTCGCTCGGGCAAATCCATTTGCAGGGAACGAATGGTGGACTGCTCGGGTAGGTAGCCAAGCGGATTGCCGATGAACGCGTTCCACCATTCCTTTTGGTGGATGACCGGCACGGCGTGTTTTATCGGAAGGGTCAGCAAATCCTGCTTTTCGTCGCGCAACACGATCGCGCTGGCCGAGGTCGGCCAGGCAATGATCCTGCAACCGAGACCTTGCTTTGATCGCTCCAGCTCGATGTCGGCGCGCAACCTTGCAATAGCTTGCTCCGGCTCCGCGCAGAATGTGACAAACGTTCCAGCCGAGGGCAGAGCGTGGCTGTACTGGTTCGACAGCCACGGCAGCATCAACAGGATTGGCAAGCCGGCAAGCAGCGTAGCGCCCAGAGTAAGCCGCATCTGGGTGAAGACGAGGCGAAACTGGCGACCGATCAAAGGCATCAATCCGTCGAATTCGCCGTCATATTTCGCCAATTCGCTTTGCGCAGCGGCGATCTGCGTGCGTACTTCGGCGATGCGCGACTGGGGCGAGTAGCGACGGTACAACCACATGCCGGCGGCACCGCTGATGACGCTCCAAAACAGGATGCGCAACCATGCCGGCAGCGACAGCGCGATCAGTCCGGCCTCGACGACGTCGAAGGCCATTCCTGGCAGGTCGAGCAGCCCCATGCTCATTGCACTCTCACTGGATTGGCAGGCTCACTGCGGACGAG
>JBATAQ010000176.1:0-2341 GCA_049661925.1 Dokdonella sp. | reverse complement strand
CATCCAAGGCCGGATCGTCGACGACGCATTGGCAAAGCTGTCGTGCATGCTGAAAGTTCCATGAGCGAGCACGCCCAACTCCGCGACTGGCTACTCCCCTTGCTGATGAACGGTCAGGTGCGGGTGTAATGACCTTCCTGCGCTGCACCGCCAAACTGCTGAAGCGCCTCAAACAGCCGTCGAAGCCGCCTGAGCCAGAACCCCAAGGCAATCCGCTGGGCGAGTGGTATGCCGATCTGGATTTCTGGAATCGCAAACGCTACGTCATCCTGCTCAACGGCGCGACCGGAGCCACGCTAACCCTCAATGGCAATGCCGCGGGCCTTCGCACCTTGCACGAACAAGCGCTGATGCAGTTTGCTTCGCTGTGCGGATACTTCGGAATGGACAGTCCGTTGGTAGATGATGAAATGGATAGTTTTCATGAAGGTTTCACGTTTGCGGCGACGCGTGATCGCAGCCTGCTGGGGTCGCTCAATGATCGCAAGCAGAGCGCATGGGTGGGGTTTGAACATCAAGATTTCTCGCTGGTTGAGACGTCGCTCCGTGAATGGAACGGCTTTTACAAGCACCCGTCGCTGAAAACCGGAGGTCGCTACCAGCCCGACTGGCACCGCCCGCTGGATCTGTTGCGCGAGCGCCTGATGCCGGCAGGCGCGATTCTTCCTTTGAATGCCACCAAGCACTGAGCACCATGAATCACAAACCACAACTCTGCATTCCCGCCACCTACATGCGTGGTGGCACGTCGAAAGGCGTGTTCTTTCGGCTTGAAGATTTGCCGGTCGATGCGCAGGTGCCGGGACCGGCGCGCGACCGCTTGTTGATGCGGGTGATTGGTTCGCCCGATCCCTACGGCAAACATACCGATGGCATGGGCGGGGCGACGTCGAGTACCAGCAAGTGCGTGATCATCGCGAAGTCGGATGTGGCCGATCACGACGTGGATTATTTGTACGGCCAGATTTCCATCGACACGGCATTCGTCGACTGGAGCGGCAACTGCGGCAACCTGAGTTCGGCGGTCGGGCCGTTCGCCATTGCGAATGGATTCATCGATCCCGCGCGCGTGCCATGCGATGGCACCTGCATGGTGCGCATCTGGCAGGCCAATATCGGCAAGACGATTATTGCGCGTGTTCCGATGTCGAATGGACAGGTGCAGGAAACCGGTGACTTTCATCTGGATGGCGTGGCGTTTCCTGCGGCGGAAATCGTGCTGGAATTTATTGATCCTGCCGAGGAGGGCGAAGGCGATTCTGGCGGCGCGCTGTTCCCGACCGGCAACCTGGTCGATGAGCTTGATGTGACCGGCGTTGGTAATTTGAAAGCCACGATGATCAACGCCGGCATCGCGACGATCTTCGTCAACGCCGCCGACATTGGTTGCACCGGTGGCGAGTTGCAGGGCGACATCAATGACAACCCGCAGCGGCTGGCAATGTTCGAGGCGATCCGCGCGCACGGTGCCGTACGCATGGGCTTGATCGCCGATGTTTCGCAAGCAGCCACGCGCCAGCACACACCGAAAGTCGCCTTCGTGTCGGCACCGGCGGACTACGCTTCCTCGGCCGGAAAATCAATCCAAGCGAGCGACATCGATCTCAATGTTCGCGCCATGTCGATGGGCAAACTGCATCACGCGATGATGGGAACGGCGTCGGTCGCCATCGCCACGGCGGCGGCGATTCCCGGCACGCTGGTCAACCTTGCTGCCGGTGGCGGTATACGCGACGCGGTCTGTTTTGGCCATCCATCCGGCAGCATGCGGGTCGGTGCTGCGGCGACACACGTCGACGGCCAATGGCAAGTCACCAAGGCGGTGATGAGTCGCAGCGCCCGTGTTTTGATGGAAGGGTCGATACGCGTACCAATGGAGGACATTCAATGAGCAACCATGTTGCCAACGCTAGCACACGCCCGGATTGGGACGACGTGCTGGTCGACATCGTCGACTATGTACGCGGCTACGAAATCACCTCCGGGCTCGCCTGGGAAACGGCACGCCATTGCCTGATCGATACGCTCGGTTGTGGGCTGGAAGCGCTGGAATACCCGGCCTGCACGAAATTGCTTGGCCCGCTGGTCGAGGGCATGTCGATTGCGCACGGCGCGAAGGTGCCCGGCACGTCGTACCAACTCGATCCGGTCCAGGCCGCTTTCAATATCGGCGCGATGGTGCGTTGGCTGGATTTCAACGACACCTGGCTGGCTGCGGAATGGGGGCATCCATCCGACAACCTCGGCGGCATCCTCGCAGTCGCCGACTGGATCAGTCGCAACAACGTCGCTGCCGGTCGTCCGCCATTGCTGATGAAGGATGTACTGGCCGCGATGATCA
>JBATAQ010000175.1:0-4416 GCA_049661925.1 Dokdonella sp. | reverse complement strand
CAAGGTGGTCACCCAGAACTACAAGGCCGAATACGACCAGTTGAGCAGTGCTGGCGTCGTTGCGCTGACCAAGTCGGGTACCAACGAATTCCACGGCGATGTGTTCCTTGACTACACCGACCAGGACATGCGCGCGCGGCGGCCATCCGAGGATGGTGGCGTCAAGGCAGAGTCACTGACCAAGCAGTATGGCCTCACCTTCGGCGGCCCGATCATCAAGGACGTGTTGCACTACTTCTTCTCGTACGAGGCCAAGGACATCCTGCGGCCTGCCGACGTGTTTCCAGGAGCCAACGTGCAGCCGTCCCAGTTGCCTCCCGAAGCACAAGCCTTCATCGGCCCGAACAGCCTGCCCTTCAATGAAGACCTCTACTTTGGAAAGGTCACCTGGACTCCTGGCCAGGATCACCTGATCGAAGTCACCGGCAAGTGGCGCACCGAACACCAGATCGACGGCATCGGGGGCATCAATACGCAGGATGTTGGCAATGACAAGAGCAACTACGAGAAACGTCTCGATCTGCGCTACCAATACACGTTCGGTGACTGGTTGAACGATGCACACCTCACCTACGAGGACTCGTTCTACAGCCCACAGTCGATCAACAACTCCGGCTACGGCATCCACCTGGAGCGTTCCAACAACGGCAATTCCCGCGATGCAGTGCTGTACTACGGTGCCGGAGAGAACTACCAGCGCAAGGGCCAGAAAGGCGTGAGCTTCCAGGACGACCTGTCCTGGTTCGGCTTGAACTGGGCCGGCAGCCACGTCATCAAGGCGGGCATCAAGTACAAGAAGATCGACATCACCGCGTTCGAGCAGAGCCCGCGCAATCCGCAGTTCTACTACGACATCGGCGAAAGCTACACGGTGCCCAACCGCGTCCAGTTCGGCAACCTGGTTCCCGGCGCCAGCACGCTCGACATCAAGAGCGCGAACTCGCAGCTCGGCCTGTATATCCAGGACGACTGGGAGGTCAACCAGAAGCTGACCTTGAACCTGGGCATCCGCTGGGACTACGAACGCACTCCGAGCTATCTCAACTTCAAGCCGCGTCCGGAACTGGTCGCCGCACTGCAGGCCTGGCCGAACGTCCAGAACACCGACTACAACATCAACGACTACATCAGCACCGGCAATAATCGCAAGGCGTTCAAGGATGCGTTCGCACCACGCCTCGGTTTCTCGTATGACCTGTTCGAAGACCAGCGCCACGTGATCTTCGGCGGTGCCGGACGTTCGTTCGATCGCAACCTGTTCGACTACCTGGCGCTGGAACAATCGAAGGGCATCTTCCCGCGCTACGAGTTCCAATTCAACACGCCAGCACATCCCTGCACGGTCGGCACCGGAACCTGCCTGGCGTTTGATCCGCGCTACTACGATCCGGCCAACCTCGCGCCGCTGGTTGCAGCCAATCCAAACGTTGGCGGTGAAATCAACCTGATGAACAACAAGCTGAAGACGCCGTATTCCGATCAGTTCAGCATCGGCATGCGCAATACCTTCACGGTCGCGGACATAGACTGGAACACGTCGGCAACGCTGTCGCGTATCAACGCAAAGGACGGCATCTATTTCGCGCTCGGCAATCGCTACCCGGATGGCAGCTTCCGCAACAATCCCAGCTATACCTGGGGCAGCCAGCCTTGGGGCCAGGGGATCCCCGGCTTCGGTACGCTGATCATCGCCAACAACGGCATCGAGTCGAAGACCAACCAGGTCTTGCTGTCACTGGAAAAACCCTACACACAGGAATCGGGTTGGGCGATGACGGTGGCCTACACGTATACCCAGGCCAAGGAAAATCGCTTGAACGCGGCGAACCAGGACGAGCACTACGTATTCGACTACACCGATCCAAGCGGACAGGGCTTCCTGCGCGCCTTGAATATCCCACGTCATCGACTGGTGGTGACAGCCAACATCGACGGCCCGTGGGGCGTGGTCTACTCGGGCAAGGCCACTTACGCCAGCCCGTTCGCCAAGGACGCAACCAACTGCCATGACACAACCGACTTCAACAATTGCTACTTCGATCCGTTGGTTCCGTCCGGCACGTTCGGCCAACGCCAGATCGACCTGGCTGCGTCGAAGAACATCGACCTCGGCCAAGGCTTGGGCCTCGGCTTCCGAATCGACATCCTCAACGTGTTCGATTACCGCAACTACACCGACTACGACACCTGGCGCGGTGGCCCGAACGATACCAACGCGAACTTCGGCAACGTCAACGGCACCGGCATCCTCGATCCGACCCGCACGGTGAAGCTGTCGATACGCGCCACGTTCTAACGTGATCGATATGCTGCATGCCTGATCGTGGATGGACGATCAGGCGTTGCGGGAACGACATACCGTCAGTGCGGTCGTAACGAAGTCTCAAATCCATCACTCCCCACTACGGCCGCCGTGTCTCGGCACGGCGGCCGATTTTTTGCAACCGAGCCTGCTGATGTCTATGGTTCCATCGCGTATTTCGATCCGCTTGTTGTCGCAAACAGCCTTGATGTGCGTTGCGCTTTTGTTGTCGGCTTGCTGGCACACTCCAACCAGTTGGCAACCGCTTGCCGAGCGCATCACGGAAACGGCAAACTCGTCCGCGACGCCCGAATTCTCAGCCGAACGTCCGGCGATCACGCCGCTGGTCAACGACTTGCAGGAACGCACGTTCCGCTGGTTCTGGGACCACACCCAGGACAACGGCCTCATCCCTGATCGATTTCCTTACGAAGAACCCTTTTCCAGCATCGCCGGCATGGGTTTCGCATTCACCGCCTACGCAGTTGGCGCGGAACATGGCTGGATCACTCGCGAACAGGCGCGTGACCGCACCTTGAAAGCATTGCGTTACCTGCGCGGACTGCCGATGGGGCCAAGCATTCGCGATGACTCCGGCTATCACGGTTTCTACTATCACTTCCTCGATCTCGCCAGCGGCCGCCGCTATGCGCGCTGGGTGGAAGTTTCGTCGGTCGATACCACGCTGCTGCTCGGTGGCGTGCTGTTTGCGCAGAGTTACTACGATCGCGATGACGCTGCCGAAAACGAAATCCGCACGCTCGCAGAAGGCATGTATGGCGCCGTTGATTGGCCGTGGCTGCAAGCACGCAAGCCGCTGATATCAATGGGTTGGGTTCCGGAAGACGGCATCATCAAACATGACTGGATGGGCTACAACGAGGCGATGCTGCTGTACGTCCTTGCGCTGGGATCTCCAACCCACCCGGTACAGGCCGATGCGTGGACCGCGTGGACAAAAACCTACGAGGCAAGTTTCGGCGAATTTCACGGCCAGACCTATCTCGCTTTCGGCCCGCAGTTCGGCCACCAGTACTCGCATGTGTGGATCGATTTTCGCGGCATTCGTGACGACTGGAATCGTGAAAAAGATTTCGACTATTTCGAGAACAGCCGACGCGCCACGCTCGCGCAACGTGCCTACGCGAACGCCAACCCGATGGGCTGGAAAGGCTACGGCGGCGACATCTGGGGATTGACTGCAAGCGATGGTCCGCAGTCCATCGTCCACACCTACGATGGAAGATCGCGCGCGTTCCGGCACTACTCGGCACGCGGCGCGGGGTTGGACGCAGCTTTCGACGACGGCACCATCGCACCGACCGCGGCGGCCGGATCGATTGCCTTCGCACCCGAGATCGTCATTCCGGCCATCCACGCCCTGCACGATCAGTTCGGCGACGCCATCTATGGAAAGTACGGTTTCATCGATTCGTTCAATCCGAGCTTCACCTACGCCGACGTGCCACTGAAAATGGGCAAGCTGCTCGACAATGATCGCGGCTGGGTCGACACCTACCAGATTGGTATCGACCAGGGACCGATCGTGCTGATGATCGAAAATTATCGCAACGAGTTCGTCTGGAACGTGATGAAGAAGAACCCGCATATTCGTCGCGGGCTGCAACGCGCGGGATTTCGCGGTGGCTGGCTTGAAGCTGCGCCGATATCGAGTTCGCCGGAAGCGTCGGCGAAATGAAAACGTGGCCCAGTCATCGACGCATCGCGCTGGTCGCGGCATGTGTTGGGCTGTTGGCTGCTTGCGGAAAATCCGGCGACGATTCCATCACCCTGCGTTTCTGGACGATGGGTCGAGAAGGCGAAGTGGTGGGCGAGCTGCTGAGGAACTTCGAGCGCTTGCACCCGGGCGTGCATGTCAACGTCCAGCAATTGCCGATCACCGCCGCGCACGAAAAATTATTGACCGCATTTGCCGGCGACGCCTTGCCGGACATCGGTCAGATTGGCAACACCTGGATGCCCGAGCTGGCAACCCTGGGTGCGCTGGAACCGCTGCAGTCACGTGTTGATGCTTCCGCCGTCATCGATCAATCGGATTACTTTGCCGGCATCTGGGACAGCAACGTCATCGACGGCAAGCTTTACGGCGTGCC
>JBATAQ010000174.1:0-44228 GCA_049661925.1 Dokdonella sp. | reverse complement strand
AGGCAGCGTTTCAACTTGCGTTCGAACTTCACGTCAACAAGCTGCCAGCGCGGTTGTTCCTGCGTGCTTTTCGGATCGTGATAGTGGCTGCTCGAATCGAACTGGGTCGGGTCGGGATAGGCGGTGCTCGCGACGCTGGCAAGTCCGACGATGCCGGGAGGCTGGCAGTTGGAGTGGTAGAACAACACGCCATCACCGGGCTGCATTCCATCGCGCATGAAATTGCGTGCCTGGTAGTTGCGCACGCCACTCCAGGGTTCAACGCCAACGCGTTCGAGATCGTCGATGGAGAATGCGTCCGGCTCGGATTTCATCAGCCAGTAGCGGCGGGTTTTTCGGCTCACAGCGTTTCACCTTTCATGGATGGATCAAGCCACCTGGCTTGGTGGATCGGGCCAGCACGAAATCAACTCGCGCTCAGTGGCGATGTAGTCGAACTTCACGTCCCACGGCTCGGCGTCGATGTGCTCGACTTCCTGGAATGAATAGCCAACACCGACCAGCAACGTCGATGCTGCTTGCTCGCGATCACGCAGGAATTCCAGCGCGCGATCATAGTAGCCACCACCGAAACCGAGCCGGTTGCCACTGCGATCGAAGCCGAGCAATGGCATCAGCAACACGTCGATCATGTCGACGGCGACGCGACGGCTGCGTTCGTGCACGGGCTCGGGAATGCCGTAGCGATTGGGTGCCACTTCATCGCCGACTTTCCAGGCAACAAATTGCAGGCTGTGCAAGGGACCGACGACCGGCAAATGAAAAATCTGGTCGCGCTGGCGCATGCCATCGAACAGCGCCATCAAGGGCAGCTCGCCCGAAGTCGCCCAGTAGCCGCCGATGTTGGCGTCGGTGAGAAATTCTGGAATCTGTTCCAGCGTGCCGCGCAAACCTTGCGCGGCGGTGATTCGCTGCGCCGGTGTCGCCGCCGCGCGACGCGCCTGCAACTCGCTGCGCAACGCTTGTCGTGTTGTGGGGATGTCGGCCATGCGTCACCGTAACAAAAGACGCCTCGCGCCGAAGCCAGCGCGTCCCGCGCTCATCGACATGGTGTCGGTGAAGGCGGGACGGCCATCAATGAGAGGCGCCCTCCGCTGTGACGATGCGCATCAAACGACCTTGATCCAGAGGGATCAGGTGGGGAGACTGGTCGGAGCTTTAAGGCTTTCCGCACATGGCGGACATGCACAACCACTGCCGATTGATCGCCCCGGTGTCGTTCAATAGGAGCAAGGCTATATGTAAGGTGCGCTGTCGCGTACCGCAGAGGACACCGACGGCTATTGTAGGGAAGCGGGCAAAGCTGCATCAAGTTTCGTGCGCAACATTGTCAGTCCGCGAGATAGTTCGGTCGCCTCGTGTTCATCGTGATCACGCGTGCCCAGCAGTTCCGTGGCGATGGTCAGCGCCGCGAGCACGGCAAGGTGTTCGAACCCGCCGACACTGCCAGCGCGTTTGATTTCGCGCATCTTCGCGTCCAGATAGCTGGACGCAGCGAGCAGTCCGTCGCGCTCGCCGGGGGTGCAGCCGATAGTGAATTCACGATCAAGAATTCGCACGCTGACCGGTTCGCGTGTGTTTGCCGCACTCATCGCCATCAACCCGGATTCTGTTCTAGCGTTTTCAAGCGCAGGATCATCGCCTCGACGCGGCTGCGCGCCTGCTCGTTGCGAGCAAGTATCTGCGCACGCTCGGTAGCGAGCTGGTCCTGGGCGTGGCGCAAGCTGCGATTTTCGTCGGTTAGTTGCCGACACAGCGCAGCCAGGCGTTCCACCCGAAGTGTGATCTGGTCGAGTTCGGTCAGCGTGGGAGAACGATCAGTCATCGAGAAAAGGCAGGCCGGTGGACGAGACGAAAACTATACACCTGCGTCGTTCGTATTTCTGTGCGGTGATTGCACTCAACGGCGCAAGCGTGTCCAGAGGCGAGTCAACGCCAAGTCGACGCGATCCAGCGCACGTGCGGCGAGCAGCGATTCGCCAGCGATCAACAGTGCGGCGACGATCAGCAAAGCCATGCCAGGACCCGGCAAGATCAGCATCACCAAGCCGATCGGGATCAGGGTAACGGCCAGCGTGATCGTGAAAATCATGTGCCAGCGATTGCGCTCTGGCGAGCGGTTGCGAAAGCGCGTCTGGAAGCGCGTTCCACTGCGTCTCCCGACAAATTCTCGAACGTGGCGTTTCAGGGTTTCGAACATGGGCCAGTGGCTGACGATAGGTGATCCGACACTTGCGATCGGGCAGTTTCCGGCGATGATGCGGAATCGTTTGCCGGGAGACAATCATGAGCCGCCTTGCCATCGCACTTTCCGTTGCCTTGCTGACCCTGCCCTGCGCCGCCGCTGATCGCGTCACCGGCGTCGCGTTCGCGACCCGATCCGAAGTGATCGCGCCACACGGCATGGTCGCGAGTTCGCAGCCGCTCGCTACGCAAATCGGCGTGGACATTTTGAAGGCCGGAGGAAGCGCGGTTGATGCCGCCATCGCCGTCAACGCCGCCTTGGGATTGATGGAACCGACCGGCAACGGCATGGGCGGTGATCTGTTCGCCATCGTGTGGGATGCGAAGGCGAAAAAGCTCTTCGGCTACAACGGCTCGGGTCGTTCGCCGAAATCGCTGAGCCTGCAATGGTTCAAGGACCATGGCCACAGCAGCGTTCCATCGTGGGGACCATTGCCAGTGACCGTGCCGGGCGCGGTCGACGGCTGGTTCGCGCTGCATGATCGCTTCGGCAAGTTGCCAATGAAAACGGTGTTGGCACCCGCAATCGGTTACGCCCGAGAAGGCTTTCCGTTGACCGAAGTGATCGCCTACTACTGGGATCGTTCGGTGACGCGACTGTCGCAATACCCGGGCTTCAGCGAGCAGTTCACGATGAATGGCAAGGCACCGGCCAAGGGCGAGATGTGGCGCAACCCGAACTTGGCGAAGACGCTGGAAACCATTGCCAGGGGCGGCCGCGATGCGTTCTACAAGGGTGACATCGCGCGCACCATCGGCGACTACATGAAAGCCAATGGCGGATTTCTTTCCTACGAGGACATGGCTGCGCACAAAGGCGAATGGGTGGAACCGGCGTCGGTGAACTATCGCGGCGTGGATGTTTGGGAATTGCCGCCCAACGGCCAGGGCATCGCCGCGCTACAGATGCTCAATATTCTTGAAGGCTACGATTTCTCGAAAATTCCGTTCGACAGTGCCGAGCACATCCACCTGTTCACCGAAGCGAAGAAACTCGCATTCGAAGATCGCGCCAAATTTTATGCCGACCCGGCATTCGTCAAGACACCAATCAAGATGCTGCTGTCAAAGGACTATGCCAACCAGCGTCGCAAGCTGATTTCGCCGGACAAGGCCATGCGTCATGTCGATGCCGGCGATGTGCGTCCCGGCACCGATACGATCTACCTGACCACCGCCGACAAGGACGGCAACATGGTGTCGCTGATCCAGTCCAACTATCGCGGCATGGGTTCGGGCATGACGCCGCCGGGACTGGGTTTCATTCTTCAGGATCGCGGCGAAATGTTCGTGCTGAAGGAAGGCCACGCCAATACGTTTGAACCCGGCAAGCGACCGTTCCACACCATCATCCCGGCTTTCGCAACGAAGAACGGCGAGCCATGGCTGAGCTTCGGCCTGATGGGCGGCGACATGCAGCCGCAAGGCCATGTGCAGATCATCATGAACTTGGTCGACTTCGGCATGAACCTGCAGGAGGCCGGCGACGCGCCGCGCATCCAGCACGAAGGTTCAACATCACCCGAGGCGCAGGCCACGCCGATGAGCGATGGTGGCGTGATCGATCTGGAAACCGGTTTTGACTATGCAACGGTGCGCGAGCTGATGCGCAAGGGACATCGCGTGCAGTACGCCGATGGACCGTACGGTGGCTACCAGGCCATCGAGCGCGATGCGAAGAACGGCACATGGATCGGCGCGTCGGAGAGCCGCAAGGATGGGCAAGCTTCAGGCTACTGATTACCGCCGCGTCGTAGACTCCGCCTGCTGATAAGGAGGACCGTGTGATGCGAACCATTCTGGTTGCCAGTTCCAAGGGCGGCTGCGGCAAGACCACCATCGCGACCAATCTTGCGGCGTACTACGCGATCAAGGGCGAAGCGACGGTGCTGGTCGACACCGATCGCCAGCAATCCAGCCAGCGCTGGTGCGCCAAGCGCGCCGATATGGCGACGCCGGTACTGCCGCTGGACGGCACCCGCCGGCGCTGGCCCGAGCGCATACCCGAGGGCGCGCAGCGCGTGATCATCGACGTTCCCGCCGGCATCGCGTCGGACGAACTGGAGCGTTACGCCGACCATCTCGATGCCATCGTCGTGCCGGTGTTGCCGTCGGTGATCGATCTCGAAGCGAGCGCGTCGTTCCTTGCCGATCTGGCCGAGTTGAAAGCAGTGAAAAAAGGCAAGTTGCCGGTGGCGCTGGTCGCCAATCGACTGAAACCGTGGACAAATTCAAGCCAGATCGCGGTCGAGGCGATGCGTGAACTGCCGTTTCCACTGGTCGCCCACCTGCGCGACAGCCAGGCTTATGTGTTGATGGCGGGGTTGGGGCGCAGCATCTTCGACTACCACTCCGAAGCCGTGCGCGGGCACCAGGCCGACTGGCTGAAACTGCTGAAGTGGATCGGCAAGCACTGACCAAACACTGAAACGGCTCAGCGCCGCGTTGGCGCATCGGGTCGCGCTTGGGGCAAGATGGCGTTCCCGGCACCACGGAATCGCTGCAATGGCCACTCGCGACATCATCCTGCTTCGCCACGCCCACGCCGAACCCGCGACTGCCGGGCAAACTGACGCAGATCGCCCGCTCAGCGCTCTTGGCAACGCGGAAGCAGAAGCTGCCGGCGCATGGCTGAAGCGTCATGGCGTTGAACCCGACTGCATGCTTTCCTCGCCTGCTGCGCGCGCTCGGCAGACGCTGGAGCGCGTCGTCGCCGTCGCCGGCTACACCGACGCGCGTGAAGACGAACGCATCTATGAAGCCACGCCCGGCGACTTGATTCGCGTGCTCGACGATCATCCCGATGCCGATTGCATCGTCATCGTCGGCCACAATCCGGGGTTGGAATCGCTGGTGTCGCTACTGGCTGATGGCGCGTCGGACAATGGTCGCGGTATGCCGCCGGCGGCGATTGCGTGGCTGCGCATGGACGAGGATTCACCACTGGAACCAGGTACCGCCGAAGTCCGCCATTTCTGGTGGCCCTGAGGGGAAAACGGCGCCGCCCCTCCTCTGCGCGCACAATCCGCATGATCCGACGCGCCTCGACGCGCAGCAGCCTGCTGTTGCCCACCTGCTGTTTCGCGCTTTCCTTCGCGGCGGCTGTGGGGAATGCCCAGGCAAAGCAACTGCCGATCGAGACGCTTCGGATCGACGCCAAGCGATCACATGCCGATTTCTCGTTGCGTGCGATGTTTTTGGTGGTCGTGCGCGGCCAGTTCATGGCGGTCAGCGGCAGCGTCAACATTGATCACGAACGCAACCTCGGCTGGGTCGATGCACGAATCGATGCAAGATCGGTCGAAATGGGAAATCATGATCGCGAAGAGTGGGCGCGCTCCAGCGAGTTCTTCGACAGCACACGCCATCCGGAAATCCGTTTTGTCTCTGACCCGATCTCACGAACCCTGCTGCGCGAGGGTGGACCGCTTCGCGGTCGCCTGAGTTTGCGCGGCATTGATCGAATCATGGAGCTGACGGTGTCGCCCGCCGATTGCGAGCAGCCCGGCCGCGAATGTCCGCTGCATGTGCAGGGCAGCATTTCCCGCAGCGACTTCGGCATGGTCAGCAAGCGCGCCGTGCTCGGCGACAAGGTGTCGCTGGACCTGTCCGTGTTCGTGTTGCCGACGGACAACCAGGAACCCATATCTGGCGCGCAGCACTGACGTCTCACGCCACACGGTATTGCGCCGCTACTGGCTCGACCAGCCAACCAGCCGCGACGGGCGGCATGCGGATCAACGGTTCGGCGGTGCCTGTTTCAATTTGCTGCTTGCGCTCGCGGAATCGTTGCAACGCATTGGCCAGTTCGGTCGCTCGGCAACGCAAGGCAATGGCGCGTTGGCGCAGGACGCGCTGAAAGGCGATGTCGTTCATTGGGCAAACGGCCTCCCGGATGTGGCGCGCGGAAGCGAAGTCGGAACGAAAAGGGCTGTGCTGAAGCATCGTCGGATACCGGTCTGGGGCATCGCACACCACGCGCGATACGGGCGACCAGAATCGCCCCCAAGCATTCGCGCGAATGCGGCTCGGCAGTGACACGGTGCGTAGGAATTTCCTCCTATCGGCTGTCGGTTGATTCCGGGCTACTCCGAATTTACTGGACGCACCATGGAAAAACTGCCGACTAAACAGTTCTTTCCATTGCACAATTAAGGTAGATTCGCTGTAGTTCCTATAAACAGGTTGTTGCGACTCCGCCTATGGCCGTGCAAATGAATGCGCCGTCGCTTGCCGGACTTACCGGCATCGCGAGACGTCTGGTCACCGATGGAGACCTCGGTGAGGCGGACGCGCGCAAGGCGGTTGACGACGCGCAGCGCCAGAAAATTCCGTTGGCGGTCTGGCTGACCTCGAACGGCATCGTCAGCAGCGCCATTGTCGCGCACTCGCTGTCGGCTGAATTCGGCATGCCGTTGATGGACGTGACGGCTCTGGATTTGTCCAGCGCGCCGTTGAAGCTGGTCAAGGAAGAGTTGATCTCGAAACACAAGGCGCTGCCGCTGTTCAAGCGCGGCAACCGCTTGTTCGTCGGTGTCGCCGATCCGACCAGCCTGCGCGCGCTGGACGAGATCAAGTTCCAGACCAACACTCAGGTCGAGCCGATTCTGGTCGACGAAGCGGTGCTGGAAAAACTTATCGAACAAGCCTTGGTCGGCAGCGGCACGTCGATGGGCGACATGGGCGACGATACCGACGCCCTGGACAGCCTGGAGTCGAGCAGCGGCGAGGAGATGAGCGACTCTGGCGTTGATGCCATGGGCGGCTCCGATGACGCGCCCGTCGTGCGCTTCGTCAACAAGGTGCTGGTTGATGCCATCAAGCGCGGCGCGTCGGACATCCACTTCGAACCCTACGAAGCCAACTACCGCGTCCGCTTTCGCATGGACGGCATCCTGCGCAGCATCGCGGCACCGCCAACCAAGTTGTCGAACCGGATTTCGTCGCGTCTGAAAGTGATGAGTGGTCTGGACATTGCCGAGAAGCGCGTGCCGCAGGATGGCCGCATCAAACTCAACCTGTCCAAAACTCGCTCGATCGATTTCCGAGTCAGCACCTGCCCGACCTTGTTCGGCGAAAAGATCGTGTTACGCGTGCTCGATGCGGCGGCGGCGAAGCTCGGCATCGAGAAACTGGGCTACGAAGACGACCAGCGCGAACTATTCGAGAATGCAATCCAGAAACCCTACGGCATGGTGCTGGTCACCGGCCCAACCGGTTCGGGCAAGACTGTGTCGCTGTACACCGCCCTCAACATCCTCAACACCGAGGGCCGCAATATTTCGACGGTAGAAGATCCGGTCGAAATCCGCTTGGAAGGTGTCAACCAGGTGCAGCAGAACACCAAGCGCGGCATGACTTTTGCCGCCGCGCTGCGATCCTTCCTGCGTCAGGATCCCGACATCATCATGGTCGGCGAAATCCGCGACCTGGAAACCGCCGAGATCGCCATCAAGGCGGCGCAGACCGGACACATGGTGCTGTCGACCCTGCACACCAACGATGCGCCGCAAACGGTGGCGCGCCTGATGAACATGGGCATCGCACCGTACAACATCACGTCGTCAGTGAGCCTGATCATCGCGCAGCGTCTCGGCCGGCGCCTGCACGAGTGCAAGCGCTCGCTGGTGTTGCCCGACTCTGCCCTGCTCGCCGAAGGCTTCAGCGAAGAAGACGCAACGTCGGGAATGCAGATCTTTGACGCAGTCGGTTGTTCCGGCTGCAACGATGGTTATAAAGGTCGTGTGGGCGTTTATCAGGTGATGCCGATGCTGGAAGAGATCCAGAAGGTAATCCTGTCCGGCGGCAATGCGTTGCAGATTGCCGAAGTCGCCAAGGCGGCGGGCGTACGCGACCTGCGCGGCTCGGCGCTACTGAAGGTCAAGGCTGGTGTCACCAGTCTTGCCGAGATCAACCGCATAACCAAGGATTGACGTATGGCAGTCATGACCACGGCGAAAGCCAGGGCCGACATCGCGAAGCAGGGGCGCCAACGCGCGCAGGTCAAGCAGACCGAAACCTTCCTGTGGACCGGTCTGGACAAGCGCGGCACGCGCATGAAGGGCGAGCAGGTTGGCAAGAATGCCAGCCTCATCAAGGCTGAGCTGCGCCGCCAAGGTATCAATCCGCAGTCGGTCAAGCCCAAGCCCAAGCCACTGTTCGGCAAGACTGGCAAGAAGATCACGGCGCGCGAGATTGCGGTTTTCAGTCGCCAGCTCGCCACCATGATGGCGGCCGGCGTGCCGATGGTGCAGGGCTTCGAGATCGTCGCTGGCGGCCAGAGCAATCCGCGCATGAAGGACATGCTGATTGCGATCAAGACCGACATTGAAGGAGGCTCGGCGCTCAACGAAGCGCTGGGCGCTTTTCCGGTTCAGTTCGACGAACTATTCCGCAACCTGGTGCGCGCCGGTGAATCGGCCGGTGTGCTCGACACGGTCCTCGATACGGTGGCGACGTACAAGGAAAACATCGAGAGCATCAAGGGCAAGATCAAGAAAGCCATGTTTTACCCGGCCGGCGTGCTCGCGGTCGCGGTAATCGTTTCGACGATTTTGCTGATCTTCGTCATCCCGCAGTTCGAGAGCGTGTTCGCCAACTTCGGTGCCGAGCTTCCGGCCTTCACCCAGATGCTGGTTGGCGCGTCGCGCTTCATGGTCGCGAACTGGTGGCTGGTGTTGCTGATTTTCGTGGGATCGATCGTGGCATTCGTGATGGCGTACAAGCGCTCGGCAAAACTGCAGCACTTTGTCGGACGCGTGTTGCTGAAACTGCCGATCGTTGGCGAAATTCTTCGTCAATCGGCGATCTCGCGTTTTGCACGGACGCTGGGCGTTACCTTCCGAGCCGGCGTGCCGCTCGTCGAGGCACTGGATTCGGTGGCCGGCGCTACCGGCAGCATCATCTACAACGAAGGCGTGAAACGCATCCGCGACGACGTGTCCGTAGGCCATCAGTTGCAACTGTCGATGCGCCAGACAGACCTGTTCCCGAACATGGTCGTGCAGATGGTCGCAATCGGCGAAGAAGCCGGTGCGCTCGACAAGATGCTGTTCAAGGTCGCCGAGTTCTACGAGGAAGAAGTTTCCAATGCGGTCGATTCGCTGTCCAGCCTGCTTGAGCCTTTGATCATGGTTGTCATTGGTGTGCTGGTAGGCGGCATGGTGATTGGCATGTACCTGCCAATCTTCAAGCTCGGCGCCGTTGTCGGTTGAGGCACCCAGTTCGCAATGAGTGATTTTTCCTGGGTCGCCGAACCCGCTCCGTTGATTGCCCTGTGCGCCGTGTTCGGCCTGCTGGTCGGCAGTTTTCTCAATGTCGTCATCCTGCGTTTGCCGGCCCGCCTGCAACACGACTGGCGCAACCAGGCGCGCGATGTGCTGGAGCTGGAAGCGGACGCCGACCTCGCGGAAACGGCTCCACCGGATCTGGTATTCACCGCATCGCACTGTCCAGGCTGCAAGCACAAGCTGTCCGCGCTGGACAATATCCCGTTACTGAGTTGGCTGGCGCTGCGCGGCCGATGTCGTTATTGCAAGACACCCATTTCCGCGCAATATCCCCTCGTTGAGGCGCTGACCCTGATCGCGTCAGCACTGATCGCGTGGAAGTTCGGCCTGACCGGACAATTGTTCGCCGGCTTGCTGTTGACCTGGACGCTGATCGCCGCCGCCGGCATCGACGCGCGCACTCAACTGTTGCCCGATCAGCTCACCGTGCCATTGATGTGGCTGGGTTTGCTGATCTCGCTATTCCCCATCTTCGTAGACCCGACGACCGCCATCGTCGGCGCGGCAGTTGGCTATCTCAGCCTGTGGTCGGTGTTCTGGCTGTTCAAGCTGGTCACCGGCAAGGAAGGCATGGGCTACGGCGATTTCAAATTGCTGGCCGCGCTGGGCGCGTGGATGGGCGCGATGAGCCTGTTGCCGATCATCTTGATGTCGTCGTTGTTTGGCGCGATCATCGGCAGCATCATGCTGAAGATGCAAAGCCAGGATCGCTCGACGCCGATTCCGTTCGGCCCCTTCATCGCCATCGCCGGCTGGGTCTGGTTCGTGTTTGGTGAAGGTCTCGCAGCCTGGTATCGCGGATTTTTCCCAGCGATCTGATGACGCCATACACCGTTGCGCTGACTGGCGGCATCGCCTCGGGCAAGTCCGAAGTCGAACGCCGTTTCGTCGCCTTGGGTGTACCGGTGATCGACGCCGATCGTATCGCTCGCGAACTGGTCGAACCGGGACAAGCCGCGTTGCAGGAAATCGTCGACACGTTTGGCGCGTCGATACTCAACACCGATGGCCACCTTGATCGAGCGGCGATGCGCTCACGCGTGTTCGGTAACCCGGCCGCGCGCCAGCAACTGGAAACAATCCTGCATCCGCGTATCCGCGAGCAGATGAAAGCCGACGCCATCGACGCCAGCGGTGATTACGTCCTGCTCGCGATACCGCTGCTCGTCGAAAGCGGCGCGGCCTACGAATGGGCCGACCGCATCCTGGTTGTCGACGCTCCACGCGAAGCACAAATGCAGCGCCTGCTACAGCGCCCCGGCATCGACGCCGCGATGGCCGAAGCGATCCTCGCTGCACAAACCACCCGCGAACAACGCCTGGTAATCGCCGACGACGTGATCGACAACAGCGGCCCGATCACGGCGCTGGACGACATCGTCCTGCGCCTGCACCAACGCTATCAATCGCTGGCCGCTCAACACGCTTGAGTCGAAACAGTACGGCAATCCATTGCCCGCACCACCATTGCAACTCGGTCGAAAAGATTGGCTAAGATGTCGCCAAACCGCCGGGCCTAGGAGACGCTGTGAGACTTCTTTCGACACCGTTGTTGCTGACAGCCAGCCTGATCCTCGGTGCCGCGCTCAGCACCAACGCACGCTCCTCCGACCTTGTCGCCAAGCCCGATGGCACCGACCGCGCATCGATGCAGTCGATGCAGATTCCCAGCCACGGCGCACTGATGAATGCATTGGTTTATGTCGCTGCCGGCGCCGGGCCCCATCCAGCCGTAATCCTGCTGCACGGCTTTCCCGGCAACGAGCGCAACCTCGATCTGGCCCAGGAAATGCGCCGCGCTGGTTGGGACGTGCTGTATTTCAACTATCGTGGATCATGGGGTACGCCCGGCGACTTCTCGTTCACGCATGGAATCGAAGACACGGCTGCGGCCATCGCTTACTCGCGCCAGCCCGAGGTCGCAAAGGTACTGCGACTCGATCCGACACGCATCGTGCTTATTGGCCACAGCATGGGTGGTTTCATGGCCATGCAGGCCGTTGCCTTGGACCCTGCGATCAAGGCTTTCGCTACAATCTCGGCCGCCGATCTGGGCGGCATGTACGACCATATCCGTGCCAACGAGGCAGAATCGACTGCCATCAAAAAACTGGCTGCAGGCCTCGTCGAAGAGGGCATGGCACCACTGGCCGGCTGCACTCCCAGCGGACTGGCCCGTGACGTTGCCAGCCACGCCGCCGACTGGCGCTTCTCGGCCAAGGTCGACGCTTTGAAGAACCGCACTACCCTCGTCATCACCTCCGACGATGGCTTAGCGGAACCCAACCAAGCATTTGCCTCAGCGCTGCTCAAAGCAAGCGACGGCCAGATCACTTCTGTGCACTTGCGCACCGACCACTCTTACTCCGACCAACGCGTCGAGTTGTCCAAAGCCGTCTTGCAGTGGCTGGCCGGATTACCAAAATAAGCCTCCAGTTTGGAGACATTGGTGGGCAGCGAGGCCCAAGGTCAGCTCGGCCTCCTAGCTTGGAACCCCCCTCTGCCACGCCCCTCTCCCGCGATTTCAGTGGTGAGTTTCTTCCAATCGTTGATTGCGATTCGAGTGAGGCTTGATCTCAGGAATCGGGCCACAGCGCAGTGATCGCGGCGATACCCTGCCCGCCGGCGTCGCGTGCGGTGGTCACATCGGTGCGGTGCATTCCACCGAGTGCATAAACGGGCATTGCGACCTCGGCGATCAGATCGCGGAATCGATCCCAGCCCAGCGTCTCGGAATCGGGATGTGTAGTCGTTGCGGCAACCGGCGACAGCGTCGCGAAATCGGCTCCGATGCGCATGGCGTGAGCGAGTTCGTCGGCGTCGTGGCAGGACACGGCCAGCCACTTTCCGGGCGGCAAGGGTCGCTGGTTGAATGTGGCTGCTATTCGCGCTGGCAACTGCACGCCATCGAGATCGGCATCCAGCGCGAGTTGGATATCCGAGTTCATCAGCAGGCGCGCCGCATGCGTGCGCGTGAGCACGCGTAGTTGCATCGCGAGTTCGAGCGTCGCCTCGCGTGGCCAGCTTGGCAAGCGCAACTGGATCAGCGTGATGCCATTGCGCAACGCGCGGGTGATCGACTCGATGACAGCCGCTGCCGGCATCCGTGGCAGGTCGGGCGTGATCAGGTACTCGTGCGGCAAGCGCAGCGCGGTGACGACCGGCTTGTCGGCATCCGGCATCGGCATGGCGTCGAGGGCGGCGTCATCGACCCATTCCAGCTCCTGCCCTTCGCGCGACCACGGCTCGCCCGCATAGGCATCGATCTGCCAGACATCCAGTTGTATTGATTTGGTCGGGTACGCGAACGGCACGCTGATCAGCGGTCGACCGGCGTTGGCGACGATGCCGAGCTCTTCTTCGAGCTCTCGAACCAGCGCATTCCAGCGCGACTCGCCGACTTCGCGTTTGCCGCCGGGGAATTCCCACAGGCCGGCAAGATGACTGCCATCGGGTCGCTGCGCGAGAAGGATGCGTTCGGCGTCATCGCGAATGACGCCGGCCATCACATGCACGTTCTGACCTTCCATCGCGTCGCCGTTGAATCAGCGACGCGCGAGCATCATTCGATGCGGCCGTGGCACTGCTTGTACTTCTTGCCGCTGCCGCAGGGGCAGGGATCGTTGCGACCGACCTTCGGCCCATCACGTAGCGTTGGCGCTGCAGAAGCCGACGAGGCCAGTGCTTCGCCGCCGCCTTCTGCTGCGAGACCCGCCACGATCGACGCGTCGTCGTGCTTGAACTGCAACGAGCGCGCCTGCTGCTCCGCCTGGCGCTTCTGCTCGGCTTCCATTTCCGCGACTTCTTCCTCGGTGCGGATGCGGATGCGGGCCAGCGTCTGCACGATCTCGTGCTTGATGCGATCGAGCATCTGCTGGAACAGGATGAAGGCCTCGCGCTTGAATTCCTGCTTCGGCTGCTTCTGCGCATAGCCGCGCAGATAGATGCCTTGGCGCATGTAGTCCATGCTCGCCAAGTGCTCTTTCCAGGCGTTGTCGATGACGCTCAGCAGTACATGCTTTTCGAGGCCGCGCATCGACTCGCCGCCGATCATCGCTTCCTTTTCGCGGAACAGGCGTTCGGCACCCTGTTGCACGCGTTCAAGGATGTGGTCGGCGTCGGCTTCCTGTTGCTCGTCCAGCCAGCCTTGCAAGTTGGTGTCGAGATTGAATTCGCTGCGTAGCTCGTTCTCAAGCGCACTGATGTTCCACTGCTCATCGATCGACTCCGCCGGCACGTGGCGGCGAACCAGTTCGGTGACGGCATCCTGACGGATGGCTTCGACCATTGCCGAAACGTCGTCGCTGTCGAGCAGTTCGTTGCGTTGTTCGTAGACCACCTTGCGTTGGTCGTTGGCGGTGTCGTCGAATTCGAGCAGGTGCTTGCGAATATCGAAGTTATGCGCTTCGACCTTGCGCTGCGCCTTCTCGATCTGGCGGCTGACCATCTTGTCCTGGATGGCGTCTTCTTCCTTCATGCCGAACATGCGCATCAATCGCGCCACGTTGTCGCCCATGAAGATGCGCAGCAGGCTGTCTTCCAGCGACAAGTAAAAGCGGCTGGAACCGGCATCGCCCTGGCGGCCGGAACGACCACGCAACTGGTTGTCGATGCGCCGTGATTCGTGGCGCTCGGTGCCGATAATGCGAAGGCCGCCAAGAGCGAGAACTTCGTCGTGACGCTTGGTCCATGCATCGCGCAGTTCGCGGCGCTGCGCGTCGGTAGAGTCATCGCCCAGCGCATGCAGTTCTGCTTCAAGACTGCCGCCGAGCACGATGTCGGTGCCTCGGCCGGCCATGTTGGTTGCGATGGTCACCACGCCAGGTCGACCGGCCTGAGCAACGATGTGCGCTTCGCGCTCGTGTTGCTTCGCGTTGAGAACTTCGTGTTCGATGCCAGCCGTCTTGAGCAGGCCATCGAGGTATTCCGATGCTTCGATCGATGCGGTGCCGACCAGCACCGGCTGACCACGGTCCTGACATTCCTTGATGTCCTCGACGATGGCGTCGTACTTGTGCTTGCCCTTGAGGAAGATGACGTCGGCGTCGTCCTTGCGAACCATCGGACGGTGGGTCGGAATCACCACCACTTCGAGGCCGTAGATCGACTGGAATTCGTAGGCTTCGGTATCAGCCGTACCGGTCATGCCCGACAACTTGTCATACATGCGGAACAGGTTCTGGAAGGTGATCGAGGCGAGGGTCTGGTTCTCGCGCTGGATCGGCACGCCTTCCTTCGCTTCCACCGCCTGGTGCAAACCGTCGGACCAGCGACGGCCCGACAGGGTGCGACCCGTGAACTCATCGACGATGACCACTTCGCCATCGCGAACGATGTAATCGACATCGCGCTGATACAGCGCAAACGCGCGCAAGCCGGCGTTGAGGTGGTGAACAACGGAGAGGTGTGCTGAATCGTAAAGGCTGTCGTCGGGTCCAATGATGCCGTCGTCGCGCAATAGTTGCTCGATGCTCACCATGCCCTGTTCGGACAGATGCACTTGCTTCTGCTTTTCGTCGACGTAGTAATCGCCTTCACTGTCGTCCTTTTCCTGCCGGGTCAGGCGCGGCACCAGTTTGTTGATGCGCACGTACAGCTGCGGCGATTCATCGGACGGGCCGGAGATGATTAGCGGCGTGCGCGCTTCGTCGATCAGGATCGAATCAACCTCATCCACGATGCCGTAATGCAGGCCGCGCTGGTAGCGCTGTTCCTTGCTGACCGCCATGTTGTCGCGCAGATAGTCAAAGCCGAATTCGTTGTTGGTACCGTAAGTAATGTCGGACGCATACGCCTCGCGCTTGAGTGCGTGATCCATGCCCGGATAGACGACGCCGACGCTCAGGCCGAGGAAGCTGTAGACCTTGCCCATCCAGGCCGAGTCGCGCCGCGCGAGGTAGTCATTGACAGTGATGACGTGGACACCCTTGTCTTCCAGCGCATTCAGGTACACCGGCAAGGTGGCTACCAGTGTCTTGCCTTCGCCGGTGCGCATCTCGGCGATGCGTCCGCCGTGCAACACCATGCCGCCGATCAGCTGGACGTCGTAATGACGCAGTCCGAGCACGCGTCGCGCGGCTTCGCGCACGGTGGCGAACGCTTCGGGCAGGAGCTGATCGAGCTTGCGACCGGCCGCCAGTTGCTCGCGCAGCTTGGTCGTCTGCGCACGCAGCGCGTCGTCGTCGAGCGCCTCCATGGCCGGTTCGAGAGCATTGATTTCGGCAACCCGCTTCTCGAGCTGGCGCAGCACGCGCTCGTTGCGGCTGCCGAACATGGATGTCATGACACGATTGAACATGAGTTTTTCTTCAGAAGGTCAGCGGGCGCGAAACACCGGCGCCGACGTTGAAAACGCGAAGGCCGCCAGCGGCGGCCCCGATTGAATGGCACCCTCCATTTGGAGGTAGGCTCGACCGATTCAAGGTCGAAGCGGGCTTCGACCTCGGGATACCCGCCGTATTTTAGCCTCGATTGGCTCGCGATGAACGCACGTAAGCCATCGGGTTCACCGGACGCCCATTGCGCCAGACCTCGAAATGGCAATGCGGGCCGGTCGAGCGACCGGTCGAACCGACCTTGGCAACGACATCGCCAATGTGGACGCGGGCACCGACATTCACGACATTGCGCGAATTGTGCGCATAGCGGGTCATGTAGCCGTTGCCGTGATCGATCTCGATGACGTTGCCATAACCGCTGCGGACGCCGGAATAAGTCACCACACCCTCTGCTACGGAAAGCACGTCTGCACCGAGCGGGACGTCGAAATCGACGCCGAGGTGGGTTGCGCGTTTGCCGGTGAACGGATCGGCACGCGTGCCGTAGCCTGATGCGATATAGCCCTGTGCGACTGGCCAGCCGGTCGGCAACAAGGCGCTTTCGATACGGCGGTCGAGCAACATGTTTTCCAGAGCGCCCAACTCGGCTTCCTGTCGATCGAACTGGTCACGCAGGGCCATGATGCCGTCACTGACAGGCAACGGTGCGGTACTGACTGATTCCTCCGCTCCGCCCAGTGCCGGCAGATCGTTGAAATTGAATTCGGAGTCGTCCAGCTTGCCGACCTGGGCCAGGCGTTCTCCAAGTGCGTTCAGCCGCGTCGCCTGCGCCTGCAGTCGGCCCAGTTGCAGCGCGAGTGCATCCATGTCGCGCTGGGCATCCGCCTCGACGCCGCCAAGGCGCGCGCGCTGGTTGTCGATCTGGGCGCGTAATTCCACCACTTGCCGCACCGATTGGTCGGAGGGGCGCGCGAACAGCAGCGCTGCACCGAATCCGACCAGTCCGAAAACCATCGTGCCGAGCATACCGGCGCTGGTCAACAATAGCCGCCCACGCCATCCAGTGAGATCAATGTTGCGGGACGTCCCGTGGATGTTGCGAAGGATGATGATCTTCATTGATTGATCCGTAGCTAGTATGGTTCTCGCCATGCCGCCAATCCGTCCTAAACATCCAAACTCGGCGCTGGGACCTAGGCCGGCAGCGGCATGTCTCTCGCTGGACGCGCTCGCGAAGCGGGCACGCATGCTGGATGTGCTGGACGAACGGTTGCGCCGATTGCTGCCCGAGACGATTGCCCGCGAGTGTCGACTCGCTGACTGCCGCAACGGACGGCTCGTTTTCCTGACCAGCAGCTCCCCGTGGGCAACTCGCCTGCGATTGCATGAGCAAACCCTGCTGGCGGAAGCCCGAATCGCACTCGGCGAACGGGTAGATCGACTGGTCGTGAAAGTGGCAGCACTGCCGGTCGTTCCCCACGACCACACAATCCCGAAACCTCTTTCCTCCGCAGCGGGTGACTACCTGTCGGTCGCCGCGGAATCCATCAAGGACCCTGAATTGAAGTCCTTGTACCTGCAACTGGCCGCCCTGGCCGAAAAACCGAATCCATAAATCCCGGATCCTGAAAACTGTTTCTTCATCGTCACTTGACGGCGAAGGTTCCGTTGCGGTCAGCTTCGTGGCTGGCCGTCTACGGTTTCGAGAAAGGTGACCTAGATCGCCTGGGCCGGATGCGCGTACGAAATCGGCGCCTTGCTTTCGTCGCCGAAACTCACTTCTTCCCAGGCTTCCTTGTCCGCCATCAAAGTCCGCAGCAAGCGGTTGTTGAGTTCGTGGCCGGACTTGTGGCCGTAAAACGCGCCGATGAGACTGTGCCCGAGCAGGTAGAGGTCGCCGATCGCATCGAGGATCTTGTGGCGGACGAACTCGTCCTCGTAGCGCAGGCCGTCTTCGTTGAGCACGCGGTAGTCGTCGAGCACGATCGCGTTGTCCATCGATCCGCCCAGCGCCAGGTTGTGTTCGCGCAGCATCTCAATATCGCGCATGAAGCCAAAGGTGCGCGCGCGGCTGACTTCCTTGACGAAGGATGTTGTCGAAAAATCGATTTCTGCCGTCGAGGTTCGACGCGTGAACAGGGGATGGGTGAAGTCAATCGAGAAGCCCACTTTGAAACCATCAAAGGGTTCGAAACGCGCCCACTTGTCACCACTTTCAACGCGGATCGGCTTCTTGATGCGAATAAAGCGCTTGGCGGCTGCTTGCTCCTCGATGCCGGCGGACTGAAGCAGGAATACGAACGGACCGGCGCTGCCATCCATGATCGGCACTTCAGGTGCCGAAAGGTCAACGTAGGCGTTGTCGATACCGAGGCCGGCCATCGCCGAGAGCAGATGCTCAATCGTCGAAATGCGCGCCTCGCCCTTGACCAGCGTGCTGGACAAACGGGTGTCGCCGACGTTGTCGCAGCTGGAACGAATCTCGACCGGCACGGCAAGATCGACGCGCCGAAACACGATGCCGGTGTCGATTGCAGCGGGACGCAACGTCATGAACACCTTGTCGCCTGTGTGCAGGCCGACGCCGGTTGCCCGAATGACGTTCTTGAGCGTGCGTTGCTTGATCATGCCTGCACATACTCCTGAACGGGAGCCAAAAAATTCCCGAGGGATGCTAGCACACGAAATGGGGTCCGCACAGTAAACCGACGTTTTAACCCGACAAATTGTTGCATTTATGCAACACCTGAGAAGTCGGCCAACGATTCGCTTGGCTTCCAACTGCACCGTACGGGCAGCGACCAGAACGCCCCCCGCCGCGACGCCACGCGGCAGGGAGCAGGGAGCAGGGCGGCTACTCTTTTTGCGATCAGTTGTCGCGCTGGAAAGCGCCCATCAATCGGCCTGGCGGCGAAGGAATGCCGGGATATCGAGGTAACTGTCGGCGTTGTCTGCTGCGGTCTGCATCAGTGCCGGTGCATCACCCGAACCCGAAGACGAGTCCGCGCTGGCCGTGCCCGACATGCGTCCGGGAACAACGTCCAGATAATCGACTTCGCCGGTCGTCGCGTTGCGTACTGCCTTGATCGGATTGCGGTTCGGCCCTGCCGTCTCGCGACTGGAACCATACTGGCGTCCGGCCGCTCGATTGAGTCCGGTCGCAACCACGGTGACCCGAACCTCGTTGCGCATTTCCGGATCAAGCGCAGTGCCGATGACGACCGTGGCGTCTTCGCTGGCGAATTCGTGGATGACCTGGCCGATATCCTGAAACTCGCTCATGGTCAGCTCGTTTCCAGCGGTGACGTTGACCAGAATTCCGCAGGCACCGGCGAGATTCACGTCTTCCAGCAACGGATTGTTGACCGCAGCCACTGCCGCCGCCTGGGCCCGGTCGTCGCCGGAAGCGGTGCCGCTGCCCATCATCGCCATGCCCATTTCCGACATGACCGTGCGCACGTCGGCAAAGTCGACGTTGATCAAGCCAGGACGCGTGATGAGGTCGGCAATGCCCTGCACCGCACCCAGCAGCACGTCATTCGCACTCTTGAATGCCGACAACAAGGTCACGTCGCGTCCGAGTACGGTCAGCAGCTTTTCGTTGGGAACGATAATCAACGAATCGACGTACTGGCTCAGTTCCTCGATGCCCTTCTGCGCGACCTGCATGCGCCGACGACCCTCGAACGGGAACGGTTTCGTGACCACGGCCACGGTGAGCACGCCCATTTCTTTCGCAAGCTGGGCGACCACGGGGGCAGCGCCTGTTCCGGTGCCACCACCCATGCCGGCCGTGATGAAGACCATGTCCGCGCCATCAAGCAGTTCGCTGATGCGTTCGCGATCTTCCAGTGCGGCTTGCCGGCCGACCTCGGGGTTAGCACCAGCGCCAAGACCCTTGGTCACGTTCGCGCCAAGTTGCAGAGTGAACTTCGCGCCGCTGTTTTTCAGCGCCTGTGAGTCGGTGTTTGCGCAAACGAAGTCAACACCTTCGACCTGCGCTCCCACCATGTGGCTGACCGCGTTACCGCCACCACCGCCGACCCCAATCACCTTGATGACTGCGTTCGGTGCCATTTTTTCGACCATGTCGTACATATCCCGTCCTCCGTCGTGCTTTTAGTATTTATGCCTGTCGCTGGAATCCATTCCCGCTTCAAACCTTGCGGCTGGCGTGCCGCGATGTTGCCTGCCTGCCGCCGTGGCGGGCAGTAAAAATCATTGTCAGAACTCGCCCTTTATCCAGTTCGCAAGTTTCCCCCAGGCACCGCGACCACCAGCGGCTGCGCCGCTGTGGTTGCGACCGCCGGACTCGAACGAGCTGCCGTAGACGAGCAGGCCCACGCCGGTCGCGTGGATCGGATTGGCGACCACGTCGGCAAGTCCGCTGACGTGATGCGGCAAGCCGAGTCGGACCGGCATGTGAAACAGTTCCTCGGCCAGTTCCAGCGCGCCTTCCATGCGGGCTGCGCCGCCAGTCAAAACGATGCCGGCGCGGACCAGTTCCTCGCGGCCACTGCGGCGCAGGTCGGCCTGCACCATTTCGAAAATTTCTTCGTAGCGCGGCTGCACGGCTTCGGCCAGGTTCTGGCGAGCGAGACGGCGCGGCGGGCGATCGCCGACGCTCGGAACCTGGATGGTCTCCTCAGCGTGGGCGAGTTGTGCCAGCGCGCAGGCGTAGCGCACTTTCAGTTCCTCAGCGTGCGCGGTCGGCGTGCGCATCAAATGCGCGATATCGCTGGTGACCTGGTCGCCACCGATCGACAGCGACGTGGTGTGGCGCAACGCACCACCGGTGTAGATGGCGATGTCGGTGGTGCCGGCACCGAGGTCGACGAGGCAGACGCCCAGTTCGCGCTCGTCCTGGGTCAGCACTGCGCCGGCTGACGCGACGGCTGCCGGGACCAGTCGATCCACCTGCAGGCCGCAGCGATTGATGCATTTCGTGAGGTTCTGCACGGCGCTCGCAGCGCCACTGACCAGATGCACGTTGGCCTCCAGCCGAACGCCGGACATGCCGACCGGATTACGAATGCCTTCCTGGCCGTCAATCAGGAATTCCTGTGCCTCGGTGTAGAGCACGCTGCGATCAGCCGGGATCGCGATCGCGCAGGCAGAATTGCGTACTGCATCAAGATCGGACTGGGTTACTTCCTTGTCGCGGATCGGCGCGGTGCCGTGCGAATTCTCGTCCTTGATGTGGCTGCCGGAAATGCTCGCGTAGATCGAGCGGATCTGGCAACCAGCCATCAGCTCCGCTTCTTCGATCGCGCGCTGGATGGAGTGCACGGTGGATTCGATGTCGACCACCACGCCGCGCTTGAGCCCGTGCGAGGGATGTGAGCCAATGCCGATGATCTCGACCGCTTCGCCCGGTGAGTGTTCGCCGACGATGGCGACCACCTTCGACGTACCAATGTCGAGACCGACAATCAGGTTGCGTTCGCCCTTGCGATTCATCATCACGCCTTGTTGACCGGTATGGTGGGAGTCGCGCCGGCTGGCGTCGACGTGGGTGGCGCAGCTTCGCTCCAGCGCACCGAGAAACCATTCTCGTAACGCAGATCAATGGCTGCCGGTGCCGCGCGGCCGGCAGCAATCTGCGGCCAGACTTCGGTCAGGCGCTGCAAGCGGGCATCGGTCTTTTCGGAGCCAATCTCGATCACCACGGCGTTGTCGAGCAATACCTGCCAACCGCCGCGACCGGAAAGTCGGACTTCGTGCACGACCAATCCACTGCCCACCAACTGGCGCAGGCAGCGAACGTGGAATGCCAGCACGTCGGCGGCGCGGTCGTCCGGCCCGGAAAGTTGCGGCAGGCCTTGTACCGCTGACATGTCGGGCACGCTGAACAAGTCGCCCGAGCTGCTGACCAGACGGTCATCGCCCCAGCGCGCGTAGGGCAGTTGCTCGAACACAGTCAGTTCGAGCGTGTCGGGCCAGCGCTTGCTGGCATCGACGCGGCCCACCCAAGGCAGCGCCATCACCGCTGCACGAACGCGCTTGAGATCGAGCGCGAAGAAGCCCTTGCCCGCTTCGGCGGTGATCGCCGCACGAATCTGGTCGGCATCGACACGGGAAAACTCGGCCTTCAACTGCAAGGAGCGCACCGGCCAGCGATCAGCGGCGAAGCGGCCGCTGAGCACGCCAATAATCGGCAACGCGACGATGCCGAGCGCGACACTCCAAGCCAAAAACTTGATCAGCAGGCCGCCTCTCATCGCGGCGGTCCAACGGCCAGGCTGGTTTCCAGGATTCGCCAGCACAGCTCGTCGAATTCGATGCCGATTTGGCGCGCAGCCTTGGGCACCAGCGAATGGCTGGTCATGCCGGGCGTGGTGTTGACTTCGAGCAGGCTGTCGTTTCCGGCGCGGTCACGCATTACGTCGACGCGTCCCCAGCCGGTGCAGCCGGCGGCATTGAATGCGCGCAGCGACAAGTCGCGCACGCGTGCCTCGGCGTCGCCTTCCAGGCCAGGACACAGATATTGGGTGTCTTCGGCGACGTACTTGGCGTGGTAGTCGTAAAACTCGCCGCTGGGAACGATGCGGATCGAGGGCAACGCGACGCCGTCGAGAATGCCGATGGTCAATTCGTCGCCGATGATGAGTTGCTCGATCAACAGCTCGCCATCGTAGCGTGCGGCCAATTCGATGGCCGCTGGAAGATCGGCTTCCGAGAAGACGCGGGTGATGCCGACACTGGAACCTTCGTGCGAGGGCTTGACGATTGCTGGGTATCCAATCGCGGCGATCGCCGCGCCAAGATCGTCACCACGCTGAAATGCGACATGGCGTGGTGTCGGCAAACCAGCCGCAATCCACACCTGCTTGGTGCGCACCTTGTCCATCGCCAGTGCGGATCCAAGCACGCCCGAGCCGGTGTACGGCACGTGCAGCGATTCCAGCGCACCTTGCAACACGCCGTCTTCACCGCCGCGACCGTGCAGAATGTTGAATACGCGGGCGTAGTGGCCGGCACGCAGCGCATCGAGCAGCGCTGGAATGCCATCGACCGGATGCGCATCGATGCCACGCGAACGCAAAGCTTCAAGCACGTTGCGGCCAGAGTCGAGCGACACCTCGCGTTCGGCGGAATCGCCGCCCAGTGCGACCGCAACGCGACCGAATTGGCGAGGATCGTCGGTGTGCCGCGTCATGGCGTGGCCTCCAAGGTGCCGAGCGCGGCCAAATCTGCGGCGCTGTTACCGATGTCGCCGGCTCCGGCGAGTAACAACAGATCGCCATCGCGCAACAGACCGGGCAAGGTCGTCGCGAGGTCGCGCGGATGTGCGATCACGGCGGGTGAAACTTTTCCGTGTGCGCGTACCGCCCGCGCCAAGGCACGTGCATCGGCGCCCGAGATCGGTTGCTCGCCGGCGGGATAGACATCGGTCAGGATCAGCACATCGACGGCCGCGAGTTCGCGCGCGAAGTCGTCGAGCAGATCGCGGGTGCGGGTGTAACGATGCGGCTGGAATGCCAACACCAGACGGCGCTCGGGCCAACCGTCGCGCGCAGCCGAGATCACGGCGGCCAGCTCGCGCGGATGGTGCGCGTAATCGTCGACCAGCATCACGCTACCGCCATCAATGCGCAGCATGCCGCGTGCATGAAATCGTCGGCCGACACCTTCGAACTTCGCCAGCGCCGCTGCCATTGCCGTGGCATCGATACCGATCTGCCAGCCGACGCAAATCGCGGCCAGTGCGTTCAGTACGTTGTGCTTGCCAGGCAGGTTCAGGGCGACCTCCACTGGCGCGGCCTCGTCCGGCAAGTGCAACTGGAAATGGGTTTGCATGCCATCGGCTCGCAAGTTGCTTGCGCGCACATCGGCATCATCACCAAAGCCGTAGCTGACGATGCGGCGTGGCGCGGCCTGGATGAGCGCGGCGAGTTCCGGATCGTCGGCGCAAACCACGGCCAGTCCGTAAAACGGCAGCCGGTGCACGAAATCGTTGAACGCCTTGCGTACGCGGGCAAAGTCGCCGCCGTAGTTTTCGAGATGATCGACGTCGATGTTGGTGATGATCGCGATCACCGGCGACAGCAACAGGAACGAACCATCCGACTCGTCCGCTTCGGCGACCAGGAACTCGCCGCTGCCCAGTCGCGCATTCGCGCCTGCCGAATTGAGCTGGCCGCCGATGACGAAAGTCGGATCGAATCCGCCTTCGGCCAACACGCTGGCGACGAGGCTTGTTGTCGTCGTCTTGCCATGCGTGCCGGCGACCGCAATGCCGCGTCGGAAACGCATCATTTCGCCCAGCATCTCGGCGCGTGGCACGACCGGAATGCGCTGTTCACGCGCTGCCAGCAATTCCGGATTGTCAGCGTGGATCGCGCTGGAGCTGACCACCACATCAACGTTGTCGACATGCTCGGCGGCGTGGCCTTGCAGAACGCGTATGCCCATGTCGGACAGCCGACGGGTCGTCGCTGAATTCGCCTGGTCGGAACCGGAAACCGCGTAGCCCAAGGTATGCATAACTTCCGCGATACCACTCATGCCGACACCACCGATGCCGACGAAGTGGACGCGTTGATAGCGCTGCATGAACGGCGCTCGGGAACGCTGCACCGGCACTTTGGCCGTCGTCGCATTCATGGCCCCTGCTCCAGGCAACATTCGACGATGCGCTCGACGGCGCCCGGTCGGGCAAGACTGCGGGCTGCGTTCGCCATCCTCAGCAATGTGTCGCGACTGGCGCTGGCTTGCTGGATCCGACCGGCCAACGACTCCGGTGCAAGTTCGGCTTCGGAAATGATTGTCGCCGCAAGGGCGTCGACGAGGATTTTCGCGTTGCGGGTCTGATGGTCGTCGACGGCCTGCGGGAACGGCACCAGCACGGCACCAAGGCCCGCTGCCGAAAGTTCGGCAATGGTCAACGCGCCGGCTCGGCAAACGGCGAGGTCGGCCCAGGCATAGCTGTCGGCCATGTCTTCGATGAAAGAGACTGCGCTAGCCTCCACGCCGATGTCACCGTACGCGCGCTGCACATCATCAATGTCGCGACTGCCGCACTGGTGACGAACTTCGAAACCGCCAGCCGGCAACATGGCGAGGGCACGCGGCATCATCTTGTTCAAGCTGCTGGCGCCCTGGCTGCCGCCGAGTACCAGCAAGCGTACTGGTCCGCTGCGTCCGCTCATCCGTTCCGTCGGCGCAGCCAGTTCGGCGATGCTGCGCCGAACCGGGTTGCCGACCCATTCCGCGTTGGCACCGTGGAACACGTCGGGGAAGCCAGTGAGGCTGTGCCGCGCCAGTTTCGACAGCAGTCGATTGGTCACACCGGCCACGCTGTTTTGTTCGTGGACAATGACGGGAATTCGCGCCGTCCAGGCCGCGATGCCTCCAGGCGCAGCGGCGTATCCACCCATCGACAAGACGCTGCGCGGCGCATGTTTGCGCAGCACGCGCCGCGCCTGGATGACGGCGCGAAAAAGGCGAAAAGGTGCGAGCAAGCGCGTGGCCAGGCTCTTGCCGCGGACGCCCGCGAAATCGATCGTTTCCAGCTTGATGCGCTGCGCCGGAACCAGCCGGTTTTCCATGCCGTTGCGACCGCCCAACCAGACCACGGGCACGTCGCGCTCGCGCAATGCCTGTGCAATGGTCAGGCCGGGGAAAATGTGGCCACCAGTTCCGCCGGCCATGATCAGGACGGGACCGTTCATCGACGCGCCACTTCGACCGGAGCCATCACTGAGGCGGCAGCGGGTGGTGCTGCGTCGCGCAGCGCTTCGGCGAGGCTGACTTCGTAGCTGCAACGCGCCAGCAAGCCGATGGCGACGCAAGTCATCATCACGCTCGATCCGCCAGAACTGACAAGTGGCAATGTCAGACCCTTGGTCGGCAACACGCCGAGGTTGACGCCGATCGATACCAAAGCCTGCAGGCTGATCATCAAGGTGATGCCGAACGCGACATATCCGGCGAACTTGTGACCGATATTCACACCACGCGCACCGATGCTGAAACCGCGCGCGGCGAGCCAGCCGTAAAGCGCCAGCACCGTGATGATGCCGGCCAGTCCAAGCTCTTCCGCGATGACCGCCATGATGAAATCGGTGTGCGCTTCGGGCAGGTAGAAGAGTTTCTGCACCGAGCCGCCAAGGCCGACCCCGAACCACTCGCCGCGACCAACCGCGATCAGCGCCTGCGTCAGCTGGAAGCCATCGTTGTAGGGATCGGCCCAGGGATTGAGGAACGAGGTCAGCCGCTTGATGCGATATTCCTCGAACATCGCCACCCACACCAGCACCGGCAGTGTCGGCAGCGCCAACAGCAGCAGGTTACGCAAGCGCGCACCGCCCAGCCAGATCATGCCAAGGGTGACCGCGAGGATCAGCGTCGCACTGCCGAAATCGGGCTGGGCCAGCAACAGCACGACGAAGATGCCGGCAATGCCCAGCGGCTTCAGCACGCCAGTCACGCGAAGTTGCAGGTTGTCTTTTTGACGAACCAGATAACCGGCCATGTAGGCGATCACGAACAGCTTGACCGCTTCGACCGGCTGGAAACCCGAAATGCCAAGGTGCAACCAGCGCCGCGCGCCATTGACGCGCATGCCGATGCCGGGCAGGAACACCAGCAGCAACGACACGATGCCGAGCAGCAGCAACCACGACGCATTGCGTTGCAACCACTGCAACTCAAGTTTCGCTGCCGCGATGGCGAGGCCGAGACCCATCGCGACGAACACCAGGTGGCGCTTGAGGTAATAGAACTCGCCGATTTTCTGGCCCGAGGCAACCGCCACCGAACTTGAACCCACCATCACGATGCCCAGGCAGGCCAGCGCGACGGCGGCGACGATCAGGCCAGTGTCATAGCGACCGTTAACGTCCACGTGGCGTCTTGCCTGTGTCCCGCCTGGCATATTGACGAAGAGCATCTCAGCGCACCTTCAAGGTAGCGAGGCCGACCAGCACCAGCACCACGCTGATGATCCAGAATCGCACGATCACGCGCGGCTCGGGCCAGCCCTTGAGCTCGAAGTGGTGATGGATCGGTGCCATGCGGAATACGCGCTTGCCGGTCAGCTTGAAGCTGGCGACCTGGATCATCACCGACGCTGTTTCCATCACGAACAGGCCGCCCATGATCAGCAACACGATTTCCTGGCGCACGATCACGGCGATGGTTGCGAGGGCCGCGCCGATCGCCAATGCGCCGACATCGCCCATGAAAACCTGCGCTGGATAGGTGTTGAACCAGAGGAAGCCCAAGCCCGCTCCGGCCATTGCGCCGCAGAACACTGACAGTTCACCGGCACCGGGAATGTAGGGGATGGCGAGGTACGCCGAAAACTTCGCGTTGCCGGCCAGCCAGGCAAATGCACCCAGGCCGCCAGACACCAGCACCGTTGGCATGATCGCCAAGCCATCCAGTCCGTCGGTCAGGTTCACTGCGTTCGAGAAGCCGGCGATCATCAGGTAGGCGAGCGGGATGAACAGCAGGCCGAGCGGCACCGCAATATCCTTGAACAGCGGCAGGTACAACGCGGTTTCTGCCGGCGTAGTTGCGGTGCGGAACAGCACGAAGGCGACGACCAATCCGAACACGGTCTGCCAGAAATATTTCCAGCGCGCGATCAGGCCACGACTGTCTTTCAACACCAGCTTGCGGTAGTCGTCGACAAAACCGATCGCACCAAATGCCAGGGTGACGCCGAGCGTGATCCAGATGTATCGGTTGCCAAGATCGGTCCACAGTACTGTCGACGCGGCCACCGCGATGATAATCAGCGCTCCACCCATGGTCGGCGTACCGGCCTTGGCCAAATGGCTCTGCGGGCCGTCGCTGCGAATCACCTGGCCGGCCTTGATGTCGGTCAACTTGCGGATCACGGCCGGCCCGGCGATCAACGACACAGTCAACGCAGTCAGCGCCGCCATGATCGAGCGAAAGGTCAGGTACTGAAACAGGTTGAAGCCGCTGACCCAGCCCTTCATCAGTTCGGCAAGTTCAAGCAGCATTGGCGTCTCCCTCACTGGCGAGCAATGCATTGACCACTTTGTCCATCGCCGACGAACGTGATCCCTTCACCAGAACGGTGGTGCCGTTTTCCAACAACGGTCGCAGCGCGGCAATCAATTCGTCCTGGCTGTCGTGCAGGAACGCCGCTCCGTCGAAGGCGCGAACCGCGAACGCGCTGAAGTCGCCAACCGCGTGCAATTCATCGATGCCGGCATCGGACGCGCGCGAGCCAACTTGTTCGTGCAACTCGTCGGCGCCTGGCCCGAGTTCCTTCATGTCGCCCATCACAAGGATGCGGCGACCGCGCTGGTCCGCGAGCGTGGCGATGGCGGCGGCGAACGAATCCGGGTTGGCGTTGTAACTGTCGTCGATGACGATGGCACCACTGCGATGGCGGTGCGTGGCCAGTCGACCGGCGACCGGCACTACCGACTCCAGCCCCGCCTTGATCGTGGCCAGCGGCACGTCGAGAGCGATTGCGATTGCCGCAACGGCCAGAGCGTTTGACACGTTGTGGCTGCCGGCCAGTCCAAGCGTGATCGATACCGATTGCGCGCCGTGCACGATGCGGAAGGATCCGGCCGGCTGACCAACCACTTCGCCACGAACTTGCGCATCGACGGCAACGCCGTATCGAACAAGGCGACGTGATCCGGCCAAGCCGATGAAGTAGTCGGCGAAGGCGTCGTCTGCATTGATGATGGCGACACCATCGGCCGGCAGCCCGCTGATGATCGCACCTTTGGCGCGGGCCACGCCGTCGAGGCTGCCAAGGCGTTCCAGATGCGCTGCGCCAACGTTATTGACCAACCCAATATCCGGTTTGGCGATGCTCATCAGATATGCGATATCACCGGGCTTGCCGGCACCCATCTCGAACACAGCAAAGCGCGCGTCCGCCGGCAACGCAATCACGCTCATCGGCAAACCGATTTCGTTGTTGTAATTGCCGCTGCTTGCGTGGGTGGAGCCGTGTGCGGACAGCACTGCGGCAAGCAGGGTTTTCACCGTGGTCTTGCCATTGGAACCGGTAATGGCGACGACCCTGGCATTGCTGCGCTGGCGCGCTGCGGCAGCGATGCTACCGAGCGCAAGTTCGGTATTGGTAACCACCACCTGTGGGAGATCAATAAGGATTTCTTTGTCCACCAGGGCCGCGACCGCACCCGACGCCTGTGCAGCACGGACAAACTCGTGGCCATCGAAACGCTCACCGCGAATGGCGACATAAAGGGCGCCCGGCGCAAGTGTGCGGCTGTCGGTGGCGATGCTACGGACAGCTACGTCCTCGCCAATCAGACGACCTTGCGTGTTGCTTGCCACGTCGCTCAGTCGCAGATTCATGCGTTCGCCTCGGCGGCAGCGCGCGCCACGATGCGATCATCAAACGGCAAGCGTTGCTCGCCGATTTCCTGGTAGGTCTCGTGACCCTTGCCGGCGATCAACACGATGTCGCCGCCGCGCGCAGCCATGGCAGCAAGATGGATGGCGCGTTCGCGATCACGCTCGACCATGGCCCGCTCGGGATCAACAAAACCGGCCACGATCTGGGCGACGATTTCATCGCCGCTTTCGCCGCGTGGATTGTCGTCGGTGACGATGACGGCATCTGCGAGACGTTCGGCAACTTCAGCCATCTGCGGGCGCTTGCCCTGGTCGCGATCACCGCCGCAGCCGAACACGCAGATGAGCTTGCCGGCGCAATGTGCGCGCAAGCTGGTCAAGGCTTGTTCGAGCGCGTCTGGGGTGTGTGCGTAGTCGATCACCAGCACCAGGTCGCCCGCATCGATCCGGTTCATCCGTCCAGCGACGGGCTCTAGCCGAGGCAGGGTCGCAATGATGTCGTCGAAGGCGACACCTGACTGCGCCAGACAAGCCACCACGGCAAGCAGATTGGCCACGTTGAAGCGACCGAGCAGGCAGGAATCAACCCCGGCGCTGCCCCAAGGCGAGCGCAAATGGAAATGCACACCTGCGCCATCGCTGCGCACATTGCTGGCGACGATGTCTGCGGCGGCATTGTCGATGCCATAGCTCAGCGCGGTGACCCGATCGGGAAGCTGTCCGAGTAATTGGCGACCAAACACATCGTCGATATTTATGATCGCGGTAGCGATTGATGGCCACTGGAACAGTCGCGCCTTGGCGGTGGCGTAGCTGTCCATGTCGCCGTGATAGTCCAGATGATCGCGACTCAAATTGGTGAAAACGGCGACGTCGAACTCGACAGCATTCACGCGACCCTGAGCGAGCGCGTGCGACGACACTTCCATCGCCACGTCACTGACAGCTTCATCGCGGAAATCGGCAAACAGGCCTTGCAATTCGATGGCGTCCGGCGTGGTGCGCTCGCCTGCTGCAATCGCACCGTAGCGACCCGCGCCGAGCGTGCCGATGCTGGCCACGTTGCGACCGTTCAAGCTCAGCGCCTGGGCGAGCAGTTGCACGGTCGAGGTCTTGCCATTGGTGCCGGTGATGCCGACCACATTCATTGATGCGGTTGGGTTGCCTTGCCAGCGCGCGGCGATGTCACCCAGTTGCTGACCGAGTGCGTCGATGGCAATCACTGGCAGCGTCGCGTCGTTTGATCCAACCGGCGTCTCGGCAAGGATCGCAACGGCACCGTTCTGCTGCGCACGTGCCGCGAACGCGATGCCGTGCTGACGCGTTCCACGAAGTGCGACAAACGCATCGCCGGGTTGCACCTTGCGCGAATCCAGTTGCAGGCCGCTCACGCTGATCTGCGCGGCATCGCCAAGCCCGACTACGCCATTGCTGCCGGCGACGAGGTCGGCCAACGTCATCGACCGTGCGCTCATCGGAGACGGGATGTCGGACGGTCCGCTCATTGCGGCACGCCTTCTTCGTAGTTGGGTTCGTCCGGCGCGTAGTCCGGCGCGGCGCTTTTCGAATTGATCGGCTGGCCACTTTCCGGCGCGTTTGCATACCAGTGCTGCACATTGTCCGGTGCCACGTTGAGCAGGCGCAGCGCGCCGTCCATCACCTTGCTGAAAACCGGCGCGGCAACCAGGCCACCGTAGTGTGCGCCGCCGTTGCCACTACCGGGATCGTGGATCACGACGACACCAACCAGACGTGGATTGCTGGCTGGCACGATGCCGGCGAAAAGCGAGATATAGCGATTGGTCTCGTAGCCACCCTTGCCGAACTTCAGAGCGGTGCCGGTCTTTCCCGCGACGCGATAATTTGGAATCGCCGCACGAAGAGCCGAACCCTGCGGGCTGACCACGGTTTCCAGCATGGGGAGCATTTCGTCGGCAACATGAGCGGCGACGATCTGCTTCTCGGGATTCGGGGCATCTTTCAGGAAAGTCGGCTGGCGCAGTCGCCCATGATTGGCGAGCACCGAATAGGCTTGCGCCAATTGCAACGGCGTTACGTTGAGCGCATAGCCGAACGCCATCGTCGCCTTCTGGAACGCACCCCAGGTTCTGCTCTCCGGCAGATAGCCCGGCGATTCACCTGGGAAACCACTGCCGGTGATCTCGCCGAAGCCTACCCCGTGCAGCACCTTGTAGAAGTCTTCGTTGCTGATCGACAGCACGATTTTTGCGGCGCCGACGTTGCTCGACTTGGTGATGACTCTGGTGACATCGCCATAGCCATAGTTGTGCATGTCGCGAACCGTGTTGCCCGCCACCATCAGGGTTCCCGGCGACATGTCGATCGGCGTCGTCGGTGTCCACTTGCCGCTCTCCAGCCCGGCGGTAACGGTGAATGCTTTCATCGTCGAACCGGGCTCGACCACATCGGTGACCGCGCGATTGCGACGATGCGACGGGTCGGCATTGCTTCGTGTATTCGGGTTGAACGAAGGCAGGTTGACCATGGCGAGGATTTCGCCGTTGGTCACGTCGAGGATCACCATCGAACCCGATTGCGCGTTGTGCTCGGCAATCGCACTCATCAGCTCGCGATAGGCGAGGTACTGGATGCGTCGATCGATCGACAGGATCAGGTCGTGGCCGGGCTGCGCCTCGCGCACCAGCTCGACGTTCTCGACGACTTGTCCGCGCAGGTCGCGAATGACGCGCTTGACACCGGGCGTGCCGACCAGCCAGTTGTCGAACGCGAGTTCCAGACCTTCCTGGCCGCGATCGTCGATATTGGTGGTGCCGAGCACGTGCGCCATCACCTCGCTGCTCGGGTAGTAGCGACGGAACGCACGCTCGCTGGCGACGCCGGGGATGCGCAGCTTCAAAAGCGCGTCAGCACTGTCCGGATCGACCGGGCGCTTGAGGTAAATGAATTCCTTGTCCGAACGCTGCACGAGGCGTTGGGTCAATCCGTCCAGATCTAGCGACAGCGCATTCGCGAGTTCGGGCAGCCGCTCGCGATGCTCAAGCACTTCCTTTGGGTTGGCCCAGATCGCATCGACCGGCGTCGACACCGCCAGTGGTTCGCCGTTGCGGTCAAGAATGCTGCCGCGCGACACCGGAATCGGGATGTCACGCAGGTAACGCGAATCGCCTTCGCCCTGGTAAAAATCGCTGCGCAGCACTTGCAGGTCGACCGCGCGCACGACCAGCGCGGCCGTAGAAAAGCCAAGGACGGCAACCACCGTGTAGATACGCGTGCGCAGGTTGACCGGCCGCAGTCGCTTGCTCATCGCGGCTGCCTCTGGATCAGGACCGATTCCGCTGCGCTCGGCGACACCATGCCGAGACGTTCGCGGGCAATCTGTTCGATGCGATTGTTCTCGGCCTGGGTGGCCTGCTCGATCTGCAATCGACCGAATTCGAATTTGAGGTCGTCGCGCTCGTTGCTGAGCCGGGTCAGCTCGACAAACAGACGCCGGCTTTCCTGGCGCGCATGCACCACGCCAAGTGATGTGCCGACGAGACCACCGAGCAACGCAGAGAAAACGATCACGCGACCGATCACGCGACGCCCTCCGCTACTTTTTCGGCGAGCCGCAAAACAGCGCTGCGCGAACGCGGATTGGCGGAAATTTCCACTTCATCGGCGAACTGCGCCTTGCCGATGGCGATCAATTCCGATTCCGGTTGCGCGGGTTGCGGCAAGCCACGGCGCACGCTCGGCACTTCCACCTGTGCCTTGATGAAGCGCTTCACCGCGCGATCTTCGAGCGAATGAAAGCTGATGACTGCGAGCCGACCACCCGGCTTCATGCGAGTCAGTGCCGCGCGCAAGCCGCGTTGCAATGCACCCATCTCGTCATTGACGTGGATGCGTAGCGCCTGGAAGGTGCGGGTCGCCGGATGCCGGCCCTTGTCGCCGTAGCCGATGGTCTTGGCGACCAGTTCGGCCAGTTGTGTCGTCGTTTTCAGCGATTCGGCTTGTCGAGCAGTGCCAATTGCGCGGGCAATGCGGCGACTGCGGCGTTCGTCTCCGTAATTCCAAAGCACCGTCGCGATGGCTTCCTCGTCTGCTTCGGCGAGGAACTCGGCAACACTGATCCCGGATCCGGGATCCATGCGCATGTCGAGCGGACCGTCCGCCATGAAACTGAAACCACGCGTTGCGTCGTCCAGCTGCGGCGACGACACGCCAAGGTCGAGCAGCACGCCGTCAAGCTGCGTCTGCGTTTCTGGCCAGTCGGCGAGTTCGGCGAAGTTGCCCTGGCGGATCGAAACGCGCGGATCGTTGGCGAACGATTGGCGCGCGCTGGCAATTGCTTCGGGATCGCGGTCCATCAGCAGCAGGCGACCATCCGGGCCCAGCCGCTGCAGCATCGCGCGCGCGTGCCCGCCCCGACCGAACGTGCCATCCAGATATGTGCCGTCATGTTTCAGCGCAAGACCCTCCATCGCCTGCGTGAGCAGTACCGGGACGTGCGTGAGGCCGCCTTGATTCACCCCGCCGTGCTCCAGTCCATCCACTGTCATTACATCCGCAGGTCCAGCATTTCCTCAGTGAGTTGCTCTTCGCTGATCGTTTCGCGGATCGTCGCCAAGTGCGCCGCCTCGCTCCACAGCTCGAATTTGTTGCCCATGCCGAGCAGCACCGCTTTCTTTTCAAGCGCGCAGGCGCTGCGATGGCTGGCCGGAATGGAAACGCGCGCGTTGCCATCCAACTCGACATGCGCCGCCGCACCGACCAACTTGCGCTGCAACTTCTGCAATGCCTGACGTACGGCAACTCCGCGCATGCCATTGACCTGATCGCGCACCGACTCCCATTCGGACTCCGGGAAGATCCACAATGAGCCTTGCTCGAACGGGTTGTAGGTGATCACCAGGCGATTCGCACACTCGCGCGCGACGACATCGCGGTACGCTGCCGGAATGGCAATGCGACCCTTGTCGTCCAGCGTGATGGCGGTCTCGCCCTGAAACATGATCGACCCCTAAGCTCCACGAAAAACCACGATTCTCCACAGAGTCCCACAATAGGGCCGCCGATCCAGCACTGTCAAGGAAATTCGGGGCGAATTGCGGGCGGGTTCGTGACAAGCTGATGACGCACTTTCAGCCTGTCGTCATCGAGGCATCCCGAGTCGGTACGGCGGGCGTGGATACAGTTTGATCGGCCCCGAAAACACGCGGTATCGCCCGGCACTCACGTGGCATGCTCAAACGCTCTGCATGACCACGAACGACGAATGAGCGGGTTTCTCGCCGTTTTTTGCCTGACAGCGAGCAACCCCACATCGAGCGACGCGTGTGATCGACCGACTATCGATAGCTCTACTGTCCCAGTTGTTGCCAATGTCACTGTCTGCATGGAGCAGCAGACAGGGGTTTTTCGGCCTCTCGCGATAGGCGTGACTCACGGCGCCGTCGATGGATTGCATTGACGGTTGACTGCCAGTTCACTGATCGCAGCGCGTTTGAGATCCCTCGGCAACGACTCCGCTTGCGGATCCTGGATTGACAAGCTTCGCGCACGACTTGCGGTGAAGAGTGCCGCAGCACAGTCATCCAGCGCGAACAAGCTTTCTGCACGAATCCAAAGCGACGCGAGTCGATCCGCAGCCGGAAAATCGCGATGTTTGTCGAGAATCCGCAACGCTGCGTCGGCCTCGTGCAATGCCGCATCAGGGCGCTGTTGCAACAGGGCCAGTCTCGCCAATTGCACGTGCAGGGGTGCGCGCTCCGGATGATCCTCTGCATATTCGTGTTCGAAAACAGGCTGGCCGACGAGGAGATGGGCTTGCGCTGCATCGGGGTTGTTGCGCGCCAGTTCCACATCGGCCAGCAGCATTTGGGTTTCAGCTTTTCGCAGGGCGGAAAACTCTGCAGGATGCGCAACGATCAACACATCTGATCGCGAGAGATGATTGATGGCACTGTCGAGATCGAAAGCGCGCCAGGCAACCCAGCCGCGCTGCCGCCAGAAGTTCTCCTCGGCTACGGGCTGCATCGGATGGGCGCTTGCGAGAAGCGTGCATCACGGCGAACGGTGAACTGGATGCGTCCTATGGCAACGCTGGCCGTGCCGTGATTGAAGTCGGCGAAGATTATTGGTGGCGTGGCAGTGATGCGGTGCTGCTGTCTGACAATTCGGCGGCCATCGTCGGCACCGTCGACAATCCGGACAACAGCAGCGACATGGCCGTCTGGAAGATCACGTCAAATGGATCGCCGGACAATGCCTTCGGCAATGGCGGATCGCGTCGGCTGCGGCGCGGCGTCATGCCCTCGGACGCTGGCAAGGCGATCACCATGGCCAGCGTGAACTTCGGTGGGTTTGTTGACGAAGGGCTGGTCGTCGCCGGCAATGTGCGGGATGGCTTGAGCGGCAATCACTCGTTGGGCGCCATGCTGATGAGTCCGGTCACAGGCGACATCTGCACGCAGCTCCTCGCCTGCGGCAACGTGGTGGGTGGCGATGTCGGCCTCGCTACCGAATGGAGGATGCTGCGCATCGTCTCCGACCTGTGTCCCAATGACAGTGATATCGATGTCGCTGGCCTCACCACCTTTCGCGCTGGTGTCGGAACCAGCATACCGATCGTGCTGCGTGGCTGCGGCGATACCGCGGTGGTCAAGCACACCTCAATCGGCAACCTCGGCGGCACCTTTGCGTGGGGAGCCAATCCGAGCTACGCAAACAATGCGCGTTCGCTGATCAGTTTCGGACCAAGCTTCAAGACGGTGGCCAATGTGATCGCGTACGCACCCGACAATGGCCGCTGGGGGGCGAGTCACTCGTCGTCGCCGGCTATCGCGCGAATACTGACGGGAGTCAGCCGGTGATGCTGGCGGTGCCATTACCGCGACTTATGGTTTCCAGGCAGCGGGTTCGCCATTTACGAGTTCCGGTGCCTATGCCGACAGTGTTCTGGTGCAACCGGGTGGACGCCTGCTGTCGGGTGGAGGCTACGCATATTCAACGTTTACCTATGGCGATGCGGCGATCATGCGATTGACCGCCGATCTCCTCCCGGATGGCAGCTTCGGGGGTCTGGCCGCGAACCTGCCGGGACGCAACGGTTATGGTCACTTCGGCAATGGCAGTGATCGCGACGATCGCGCCAGCAGCATCGCATTCACATCCGATGGCAAGCTGGTGTTCGCTGGCTACATGTACGCAAGCGATGACGGCGCGTCGCGCTACGGATCAGTCATGCGCGTGAAGCTGCAAAGTGATCGAGTTTTCTACAACGGATTTGAATGAGCATTCCTGCAGTGGCGACCACGACTCCCAGCGAGCGTCGAACCGCGAATCCGATGCAAGAGAACGAGAATTCTTCGCCGTGCTGCGTTGCAATCGAACGTCGTGAATCACTGAAGGCGACGTCAGCGCAGCGCGGAACCGTGCGCGCCGTCATGTCGCCCGCGCGACCATCGGCGTAGGCTGGTCGCGACGATGGGAGACCTTCCGTGCGCATCCATTTGCTGCTTGCAGCGTTTTGTCTGTCCTGCTGCGCGATGGCCGTCGCTCAGGTACCGCGCGATTTCGACATTGTCTATGTGCGCCAGGCGCGCTTTGGCGACAACGTCAATACGATCTGGCCGGACGTATTCCATCCCGCCCGGCTCGACCCGGGCGCGGACCTGATGCTGTTGCATCCCGATGGCAGCGAAGAAGTTCTGGTCACAGGTGGCGACGGTGGCGTTACGGATCCATTCGTGTCGTTCGATGCGCAATGGGTGTACTACGCGCGCTTCCCCGACCTGCGGACCGGCGCACTTAATAACCAGCGTTCCGACTTGCCGTACCAAGGCGCCGATATCTATCGCATGCGCCTTGCAACACGAGAAATAGAACGACTGACCCATGGCGAATTCACGCCGAATACGGGTGCGGGCAACTGGGACGAAAGCAATCCGGTCAATCCGCCATCGACGTTCGACCGGCTCGGCTACGGCATCTTGAATCTCGCACCCTGCCCGCTGCCCGGCGGCAAAGTTGCGTTTGTCAGCAATCGCAATGGTTTCGAACCACCCAAGGGTTACACCGCGCCGACCCTGCAGCTGTTCGTAATGGATGCGGATGGCAGCAACGTCACCCAGATTGCGCCGATGAACATATCAAGCGCGTTGCACCCAACCATTTTGCAGGACGGCCGCATCGCGTTTTCCTCGCACGAAGATCAGGGGCTGCGTGATACCCGCATGTGGGGGCTGTGGGCAATCTGGCCGGACGGTCGCAAGTGGGAGCCGCTGCTGAGCGCGTTTCGCGAAGGCCAGGCGTTCCACTTCATGACCCAGCTTTCTGGCGGTGACCTGGTCATCGAGGACTACTACAACCTCAACAACAACGGATTCGGAACTTTGTATCGCACGCCCGCGCGGCCACCGCTGGGTCAGCCTGGATTTTTCAGCGCATTCGCTGATGACAACCCGTTGATCGAGCGCACCGTCGGCGCCGGATTCGCCTATCCATACACCATCCCGTTCTCGCCACGCGGCGGATTGCATTCGATCACACCGTTCACCCATGGCGACGATGAAGCCGCGCCGGTTGGCGGCGCTGGTGTGCGCGTGGGCAAGTTCACCCACCCCTCGGCTGCGCCAAACGGCGACTTGTTGGTGGCGTGGACACCGGGGCCGGCCAACAACTTGAATCGTCCGACCACCGTGCCGTTTGTCGACAGCGGCATCTACATGATCGCCGGCGGCGACATCGTGCATTCGCCTCAGGAGTTGGTGCTGATCAAGAACGATCCGGCTTACAACGAAGCCTGGCCGCGTGCGGTGGTGCCCTACGGCCACATCCATGGCGTGGCTGAGCCGGACAATCTGGCGTGGCTGCCAAACGATGGCAGCGAACACGCGCAGTTGCCGGAAGGTACACCGTTCGGTCTGGTCGGCACGTCGAGCATGTACAAGCGCGAAAGCTTCCCCGCGACCGTCACGCCGTGGAGCAACAGTTTCGATGGACTCGACGCGTTCAACACGGGTGAGAACGGCCAATCGAGCAACTGGTTCAGCCAGGGCAGCGATGCCGGCAAGTACAGCAACGCCGACATCTGGGCGGTGCGCATCGTCGGCATGGAACCGCATTCCCATCGCAGCTACGGGCCGAACGAGGGACGTGCCTTCCGCAGTCACGCCGAGGAGCGCCTGCGCGTGCTCGGCGAAATTCCAGTGCGCAAGTTCGATGGCAACGGCCAGCCCATTCTCGACAGCGAAGGCAATCCCGATACCAGCTTCCTGGCGAAGATCGTTGCTGACACACCCTTCACGTTCCAGATGCTGGATCGTCACGGCATGGTGTTGACGGCCGCACAAACCTGGCATCAGGTTCGCCCTGGCGAATTGCGCGCAGACTGCGGCGGCTGTCATGCGCATAGCCAGCAACCACTTGCGTTCGCATCGACGGCGGCGGCGCAAGCGAGCTATGCGGTCACCGACCTGTCGACGACGACACCGCTACTGAGCGAGAACGCGAATGGCGATCCGATCGTGCAGGTCAGCAATGCTCCGCAGGTTTCAGTCGAATTCCTGCGCGACATCCGACCGCTCCTGCAACAACGATGTGTCAGCTGCCACAACAACGCCTCAGCCGCCGGCAACCTCGACCTGTCCGACACCCGCGTTGGAAGTAACGGCATGCCGAACGACTACCAACGACTCGCCGCCGACGAGCAAGCCCGATTCGGCTATCTGCCGGTGGTCGGCAGCCAGCAATGGCGGCAGACCAATGCCAGTCGCTACATCCGCCAATTCCAGAGCCGGCGCAGCCTGCTCATCTGGAAATTGTTCGGCCAGCGCCTGGATGGCTGGAGCAACGTCGATCATCCGACGGAATCCGTTCCCGGTAACGCCAACACCTTGCCCATCGGTGCTGATGCCAATGATGCCGACCTCGATTACACAGGCACGGCGATGCCGCCACCCGGCAGCCCGGTCTTGCCACTGACAGCAGACGAGAAACTGATGTTCGTGCGCTGGATCGACCTGGGTGCGCCAATCGACACCGGCGATCCGCGCTATGGCTGGTTCATGGACGATTTGAAACCGACCGTTGCGTTGAGCCTTCCACGCGCACGTGCAAACGCAGGACCAATCAATGCGTTTCGATTCGGACTGGCCGATGCGGATTCGGGAATCGACATCGCATCGCTGAGCGTGACCACCGACTTTCCGGTCAACGGCCTTGCCGCAGGAGTCGAGCTGGCGTCGCTCGCGCAATCAGTTGGCGACGGCGTCTGGAGCATCGCGCTGTCGCCGACGCTCGACAAGCTTTGGAACCGACACCTGCACGTCAGCGTGCGCGACCAGCAGGGCAACATCACGCGGGTTGATCGCACGTTTTTCACCGGTGCCGCCGACACACTGTTCCGGCATGGAATGGACTGAGCAAATCAAGCTGCATTGCAGCAACAGCATGGCTGTCGATATCGGCTCTGAAACGTCTTGTGCTGGGCGAGACGCTGGAGTAGCTTGACCCGCCGCCTTTCGGGGGGCTGGGCGTATCGCAGATGCGATGCTCCATTCGATCGGATCGCCACAGGCGCATTCGAATCCATCACGGCGCGGAAGGGGGTCTGATGTTCAAGAATTTGTTTATCGTGCAACCGGTACATGCAACCCCAAAGGTTGATGTCGGCGAGATTGTCATTGGCGCGATGCCGGGTGATGAGGTCACGCTCAAGCGTGCCCTCACGGCCAAACACCTGATCATGCTTGGCATTGGTGCCGTGATCGGTGCCGGCATTTTCGTGCTGACCGGCCAGGCGGCTGCGGTGCACGCGGGTCCGGCCGTGGTCCTGAGCTTCGTCATCGCGGGCATTGCCTGTGCATTCGCAGGACTTTGCTATGCGGAATTCGCGTCGATGCTGCCGGTGTCCGGCAGTGCCTATTCCTATGCGTATGCAACGCTCGGCGAGCTGACCGCCTGGTTCATCGGATGGATGCTGGTGCTGGAATACCTGTTCGCGGCGTCAACCGTCGCCGTGGGTTGGTCTGGCTATCTGCAAAGCCTGCTGGTGTCGATGAACATGGGATTGCCTGACTATCTCGCATCGGCCCCGCTGACCCTGGTGAATGGTTCGTTCCAGACAACCGGTGCCCTCATCAATCTGCCTGCGGTGCTGATCGTCGGCGCCATCGGCATGCTCTGCTACGTAGGTATTTCCCAGTCGGCGTTCGTCAATTCGATCGCGGTGGCGATCAAGGTGACCGTCATCCTGCTGTTCGTCGCGTTCAGCCTCAAGTATGTCAATGCGCAGAACTGGGTGCCATTCATTCCGCCGGCTCAGGGCGATGGCCACTTCGGTTGGGATGGCGTGTTTCGTGGCGCCTCGGTGGTGTTCTTTGCTTATATCGGTTTTGACGCGGTATCCACGGCAGCCCAGGAATGCGTCAATCCACAGAAGGACATGCCGATCGGCATCCTCGGCTCACTGGTGATCTGCACCATCCTGTATATCATTGTTGCCGGCGTACTGACCGGGATGATGCCGTACCTGCAGCTGAACACTTCGCACCCAGTGGCGACGGCACTGGAGGCTTATCCCACTCTGTCCTGGCTGAAAGTGATCGTCGAGATCGGCGCCATTGCGGGTCTGTCGTCGGTGATTCTGGTGATGATGATGGGCCAGCCGCGCATCTTCTACACGATGTCACGCGATGGCCTGATGCCGCCGATGTTCGGCAAGGTGCATCCAAAGTTCCAGACGCCTTACGTGGGTACCATCATTGTCGCGATCGTCGCTGCTACCCTTGCGGGCCTGTTCCCGATCGGCGTGCTTGGCGATCTGGTATCGATGGGCACCTTGCTGGCGTTCGCCACGGTATGTGTCGGCGTGCTGGTCCTGCGCCGTACGCGTCCGGACCTGGTTCGCCCGTTCCGGGTACCGATGGTTTGGCTGATTTGCCCACTCGGTGCACTGGCGTGCTTCGGCCTGTTCGCGCGTACCTTCGTCGACAACTGGTTGTGGATGAGTGCCTGGATTGTCATTGGCCTGGTGATCTACTTCAGCTACGGGTACAGCCGCAGCAAGTTGCGCAAGGCTCGCGCGTGAGGAATCGACCGGCGCAACATCCATTGCGCCGGTCTAGGGATGCTGTAAGCCAGCTCTCTCGGGACGCAGTGGAGTTGCCCTTGCTGAATCAACTGCTCGCAAGAAAAGTCGATTTTTCCGAGGTCGCTCCGGAAGTCAGCGGCGTCCCACAACTCAAGCGCACGCAAAGTTGCATCCCAAATACTGCACACCACACATCAACACCGTGATCACCGGCTGCGGCATCGCCTTTCTCGCGGCGATCGTTCCGCTCGACGTGCTCGGTGACCTGGTATCGATGGGCACCTTGATTGCGTTTGTCGCGGTCTGCCTTGGGGTACTCGTGTTGCGCCACACCCAGCCTGATCGCCCGCGTAAGTTTCGCCTGCCGTGGGCGTGGTTCACCTGCAGCGCCGGAGTCGTCAGTTGCCTAATTCTGCTCAGCACGATGAGCTGGTACAACTGGACCCTGATGGTCGTCTGGACTATTGTCGGGTTCGCAATCTATTTCGGTTACGGTCGTCGCCACAGCAAATTGCGACTGGCGATGCAGGGTTTTCGCACGCCGTAGCCGTCGCAGCCGCTGTTGCATTGATTGCGCGTGAATCTCGATGGGTGCGTGCTTTGCGCCTATCTTTCGCCGGCGATGTTCGGCAGCCATTGCGCTTGCATCCAGCGCTGCCAACACAAGGCATTCCATGATTCGCACTGCCCCTCTTTCATCGTCGCGCGCCACTGTTTCACCCATCCCTCCACGCCCACCGACCAGCATGCTCCGCAGGCTGCTGGCGATGTTTGCAGCACTGATGACGAGCACGTCGGCCTTTGCAGCGGGCAAAGCCGACGAACACATCAACGCGATGTTCGCTCCAGTTGCCAACGCCATTTCGGCAGTGGTGTTCTATCCCATTCCGCTGGGTGGCGGCGCGACGATGCCAGCGATGGTGTTGTGGCTGATCATCGCGGCGACGTTCTTCACGTTCTATTTCCGCTTCATCAACCTGCGCGGTTTCAGGCAGGGATTCCGACTGGTTCGCGGCGATTACTCACACCACCACGACGCCGGTGAAGTAACCCATTTTCAGGCTCTTTCAACGGCGCTTTCAGGCACGGTTGGCCTCGGCAATATTGCCGGGGTCGCCATCGCCATCAGCATCGGTGGGCCGGGCGCCACGTTCTGGATGATCGTCGCCGGCTTCCTCGGCATGAGCAGCAAGTTCGTCGAGTGCACGCTTGGCGTGAAGTACCGGCGTCACAACCCCGACGGCAGCGTGTCCGGCGGACCCATGCATTACCTGTCCAAAGGCATCGCCGAACACCATCCCAAGCTGGCCGGCTTCGGCAAGGTGCTGGCCGTGCTGTTTTCGATCTGCTGCATCGGCGGATCGCTGGGCGGCGGCAACATGTTCCAGATCAACCAGACGTTCCAGCAGTTTGTCACCATCAGCGGCGGTGACAACAGCGTGTTGGCAGGCAACGGCTGGGTGTTCGGCCTGGTGATGGCCGTGATGGTCGGCGGCGTGATCCTTGGTGGCATCAAGTCGATCGCCAAGGTGACCGACAAGCTGGTGCCGATAATGGCCATCATTTACGTCGCCTGCGGCATGTACATCATTTTTGCCGACTTCAGCAACGTGCCGGTCGCGTTCAACGCCATTGTGTCAGGTGCCTTCACGCCGGAAGCTGGTTACGGCGGCATCATCGGCGTGTTGATCCAGGGCTTTCGTCGTGCCGCATTCTCCAACGAGGCCGGCGTCGGCTCTGCCGCAATCGCGCATTCGGCAGTGCGTACCAAGGAGCCGGTCACTGAAGGTCTGGTCGCTCTCTGGGAACCCTTCATCGATACCGTCGTCATTTGCACGATGACGGCGCTGGTCATCGTCATCACGGGCATGTATCAACAGCAAGGCGTTGGCGATGGCGTGGCGCTCACGTCGATGGCCTATTCATCGGTACTGCCATGGTTCCCCTATCTGCTGACCGTGGCCGTCTTCATGTTCGCGTTCTCGACCATGCTGGCGTGGTCTTACTACGGAGAAAAGTCGGCGTGCTACCTGTTTGGCGAATCGAAAAAAGTCGCTGTCGGCTACAAGTTGGTCTTCTGCGTGTTCGTCGTCATCGGTGCCGCCAGCAACCTGGGTGCCGTCGTCGAATTCTCCGACGCCATGATCTTCATCATGGCGCTGCCAAACGTCATCGGCCTGTACCTGCTGTCGCCGGTGGTCAAACGCGAGCTCGCCAGCTACCTGTCGCGGGTCAAGAGCGGCGAAATTCGCAACTACCGCACGCACCCACTTCGCGCCGACGAAACCTGAGTCGAGGTGCGGCACCTTTCTTCCCTCTCCCTGCGGGCGAGGGTGGCGCGCTGGTTTCCCTCTCCCCTCGGGAAAAGGGTCGGGCATGAGGTTTCGGCAGTTGTGTCACGCTCGATCTGGTTTGGCCGTTTTGCCGTCTGGACGGCCATAGCTCGGCTGTCACCAGAATCGTCAAGCGTTTCGCCGTGCTGCCGCCCGTCGGCGGCAGCCGAACCATCCGGTTGACACACCTGACGACGGCCGACACGAAAGAAGCGGCGGGCGGCGGGCCGGCGAAACACTCGACCAGTCTGGTGACAGCCAACAGAAGACTGAAGCAATCTGCAAAGCTGGCAACAGCTGATTGAGCAAAAGCGACAACGTCGCAAAAAGAAAAAAAATAAGTGCGGAGCCGGCCGATAAGCCGGGTTCTGTCAAAGACAGCCATTCCTCTAGGCCTTGCGTCGCCGCAAGGCTCAAGCAACCTACCCGGGAACGACGCGGGCCGCGTCATAGTCCCCCTATTCGGTCTTGCTCCAGGTGGGGTTTGCCGTGCCACGCGGCGTTGGCCCCGCGCGCGGTGCGCTCTTACCGCACCGTTTCACCCTTACCACGCACGCCTTGCGACGCCGTTCGGCGGTTTGCTTTCTGTTGCACTTTCCGTCGGTTCGCACCGCCCAGGCGTTACCTGGCACCTTGCCCTATGGAGCCCGGACTTTCCTCCCCGTCGCGAACGACGCGGCGACTGTCTGGCCGACTCCGC
>JBATAQ010000173.1:0-3566 GCA_049661925.1 Dokdonella sp. | reverse complement strand
TGCCCGAAGGCGCGCATCGTGCGCAACTTTGAAGACGCGGTGGTGGCGCAAGCCGAAGTCGGTTATCCGACCGTCATCCGGCCCAGCTTCACCCTCGGCGGTTCCGGTGGTGGCATTGCCTACAACCGTGAGGAGTTCGAGGAAATCATCAAGCGGGGCCTTGAGCTTTCGCCCACCCATGAGGTGCTGGTTGAAGAATCCGTGCTCGGCTGGAAAGAGTTCGAGATGGAAGTGGTCCGCGACACCGCCGACAACTGCATCATCGTCTGCGCGATCGAAAACTTCGATCCGATGGGCGTGCACACCGGCGACTCAATCACGGTCGCGCCCGCACAGACCCTGACCGACAAGGAATATCAACGTCTTCGTGGTGCGTCGCTGGCGGTACTGCGCAAGATCGGTGTTGACACTGGCGGCTCGAACGTGCAGTTCGGCATCAATCCTGCCGATGGCCGCGTTGTCGTTATCGAGATGAATCCGCGCGTGTCGCGTTCGTCGGCACTGGCATCCAAGGCAACGGGTTTCCCTATTGCCAAAGTCGCGGCAAAACTTGCGGTCGGTTACACGCTCGACGAACTGCGCAACGAAATCACCGGCGGTCTGACCCCGGCGTCGTTCGAGCCTTCGATCGACTACATCGTCACCAAGATCCCGCGCTTCGCGTTCGAAAAATTCCCCAGCGCCGATTCGCGATTGACCACGCAGATGAAGTCGGTCGGCGAAGTGATGGCGTTCGGTCGCACGTTTCAGGAGTCGTTGCAGAAAGCATTGCGCGGCATGGAAATGGGCTGGAACGGCCTGTCGCCAATAAATGAAAGCTACGAAGGCAGCGATGCTCGCTCACATCTTCGTCGCGAGCTGAAGGAGGCCGGGCCAGAGCGCATCCTGCATGTTGCCGATGGATTTCGCGCGGGTTTCAGCGCGAAGGAAATCCATGAGCTCACCTGGATCGATCCGTGGTTTCTTGCCCAGATCGAAGACCTCGTCCTCGCGGAAGCGCGCGTGCGTAAGCAGGGTCTGCCCAACATCGATGCCGACAACCTGCGGCGATTGAAGCGCAAGGGTTTTTCCGATTCGCGGCTCGCCGAGTTGCTGGATACCGATGAGAATGCCGTGCGCGCATTGCGCCATGCGTTTGGCGTGCGTCCGGTTTACAAGCGCGTGGACTCGTGCGCGGCCGAGTTCGCGACGACGACGGCGTACCTGTATTCGACCTACGAGGAAGAGTGCGAAGCGGCACCGACCACACGCGACAAGATCGTCGTGCTCGGCGGCGGTCCAAATCGGATCGGGCAGGGCATCGAGTTCGACTATTGCTGTGTCCATGCCGCGCTTGCGCTGCGCGAGGACGGCTACGAAACGATCATGATCAACTGCAATCCGGAAACGGTGTCGACCGACTACGACACGTCTGATCGCCTCTACTTCGAACCGGTCACGCTGGAAGACGTACTCGAAATCATCGATCTGGAAAAGCCCAAGGGCGTCATCGTGCAGTACGGCGGACAAACGCCGCTGAAATTGGCCCGTGCGCTGGAAGCCAACGGCGTGCCGATCATTGGTACCTCGCCCGATTCGATCGACTTGGCCGAGGATCGCGAACGCTTCCAGCAGATGATCGACAAGGTCGGCCTGCAGCAGCCGCCGAACCGCATCGCGCGAAATGCCGAGCAGGCGCTCGCTCTGGCCAGCGAGATCGGCTATCCGATGGTCGTTCGACCGAGCTATGTTCTCGGTGGTCGTGCGATGGAAGTGGTTCACGACGATGCCGACCTGTCGCGCTACATCCGCGAAGCAGTTCGCGTTTCCGAAACGTCGCCCGTGCTGCTGGATCGCTTTCTTGATCACGCAATCGAAGTCGATGTCGACATCATTGCCGACCATGAAGGTAACGTCTTGATCGGCGGCCTGATGGAACATATCGAAGAAGCTGGAGTGCATTCGGGTGATTCATCGTGCTCGCTGCCTCCCTATTCGCTTTCCAGGGAAATCCAGGACCGGCTGCGTGTAGAGGTCGCCGCCATGGCGCGCGAGTTGAAGGTCGTCGGGTTGATGAATACCCAGTTTGCGGTGCAAGGCGACAACATCTTCGTGCTCGAAGTGAATCCTCGTGCATCGCGCACCGTGCCGTTCGTGTCCAAGGCGACGGGCGTCGCGCTGGCAAAGATCGCGGCGCGCTGCATGGTCGGCCAGACCCTGGCCGAACAGGGCGCGACAGTCGAAATCGTTCCCGACTACTACTCGGTCAAGGAAGCGATCTTCCCGTTCCTGAAGTTTCAGAATGTCGATCCCATCCTTGGTCCAGAGATGCGTTCCACCGGCGAAGTGATGGGCGTCGGTCGCACCTTTGGCGCGGCGTTCGCGCGGGCTCACGAGGCAGCCGGCATTGCGGCACCGCCAATGGGCAAGGTATTCCTGTCAGTACGCGACAACGACAAGGCACGATTGCTGCCGGTTGCACGCGACCTGACCCAGCGCGGTTTCACCCTGATCGCGACGCGCGGAACCTGTCGTTATCTCGCCGAGAACGACGTCGCCTGCGAGCCGATCAACAAGGTCCAGGAAGGCCGGCCGCACATCGTCGACAGCATCAAGAACGGCGAGATCGTGTTCATCGTCAACACCACCGAGGGCAAGCAGGCCATCGCCGATTCGTTTTCGATCCGACGCGAAGCCTTGCAACAACGCGTCACCTATTCGACGACGATGGCAGGTGCCGCCGCGCTGCTGCACTCGCTGGACTTCCGCAGCGCGGGTGATGTAAACAGTCTGCAGGAATTGCACGGCGAACTGGCCAGTCGTTAAGCTGGACGGCGTTCGTCACCAATGAATCGCTCCGCCGCGAATTCCGGTTCGCGCTGGATTTCTTTTTTCTCGCCGTCGCCAACGTGTTGCGATGGCGTTGCATCGATGGAGCAGGACCATGGCAGAGAACAGGCGCGCACCGATGACCCTGAAGGGCGCCGAGCGCTTGCGCACGGAGCTCGACAAACTGAAGTCGAATGATCGCCCAAACATCATCGCCGCGATTGCCGAAGCGCGTGCCCACGGTGACCTCAAGGAGAACGCCGAGTATCACGCCGCACGTGAAATGCAGGGCTTCATCGAAGGTCGCATCCAGCAGATCGAAGGCGCGCTTTCGTACGCCGAGTTCATCGATCCATCCAAGCTCAGTGCCGGCAAGCGCATCGTGTTCGGTGCCAAGGTCGACCTGGTCGACGAAGACACCGATGAAGCGATCAGCTACCAGATCGTTGGCGACCTCGAAGCCGACATCAAGCAGCGCCTGCTCGCCGTCAGTTCACCGTTCGCGCGAAATTTGATCGGCAAAAGCGAAGGCGACAGTTTCGAATTCGTTGCACCCAATGGAACGCGCAACTACGAGATCGTGGGTGTCAGCTACGAAGACTGAGTCATCGCAGAACCACGACGACTTGGCGTCGACGCATTGAATATCCGATGACAACTGTGCTGCTGCCGGAGCGTCGCCATGTGACTTCGGAGTTGATCGAGCGCTGGATCGCGCGCGGCGACCGACTTCCCGATGCAGCGCCTGGCAACGAAGC
>JBATAQ010000172.1:0-7670 GCA_049661925.1 Dokdonella sp. | reverse complement strand
CGCGCCGAATTTGCAAAATGGTTAGGGCCGGTGTTGAACGCCCTGAGGGATCTCGGTGGCTCAGGCAAGCCTCGCGAGGTATGCGACTACGTTGCGGATCACGCTGTCGTGCCTGCCTCGACGCTCGACACCACTCTCAAATCTGGGCAAACGCGCTTCTATAACCAAGTTCACTGGGCTAGACAGTATTTGGTTTGGGAAGGCATGTTGGATGGCTCAACGCATGGCGTGTGGTCGCTAACGAAGACCGGCTATGAAACAAGATTGAACGAATCTGCCAGCCGGAAAATCGTGGCCAAGTGGGTCAAGATCCACGCTGACGCTAGAAAGTCGGCAGCGCCTTCCAGGGAGGTGTCGGATGACTCCAGTGTTCTGGAAATCGAAGAGGAGGAGGGCGGCGCCATCTTGCTCGAAATTCTCAAGAAAGTTTCGCCCGAAGGATTTGAACGTATCTGCGCTCGCTTGCTCCGTGAATCAGGTTTCGAACGCGTGACCGTCACGGGTCGTCCGCGCGACGGCGGCATCGATGGCTTCGGGGTCCTTCAAATCAATCCATTCGTCTCGTTCCGAGTGCTATTCCAGTGCAAGCGCTTCAAGGGGACGGTGTCGCGGGCCCAAGTAGGTGACTTCCGCAATGCCATGATTGGCCGCGCCGACAAAGGCATCATTCTCACAACTGGCTCGTTCAGTTCAGATGCCCGTGCGGAAGCGGAACGCGACGGCGCGCCGCCCGTGGAACTCGTCGACGGCGACAAGCTTGTCACGATGTTCGAGCAGGTTCGGCTTGGCGTCAAAGAGAAGACGGTTTTCGAGGTTGATCACGCATTTTTCGCCGATTTCATGGCAGTGAAACCTAACGATTGATTGACGCGATGCGCCTTCACGGAGCGGCGTGGTTCACACTTTGAATCAGGAAACGATGGCTTGCATCGACCTATTGGTGTAACTACACTAACCAATGGAAATCAGCTACGATCCTGCCAAGCGTGAAAAGGCACTCGATGGGCGCGGTCTTGATTTCGAAGATGCGCCGAATGTCTTCTCCGGGATCACGTTTGAGGTGCAAGACTGCCGCAAGGACTATGGCGAGACACGCATGATCTGCTTCGGTCATCTTGCTGGTCGCATGGTGGTGATCGGCTATACGACACGCGGAGCCGTCCGACACATCTTCAGCATGAGAAAAGCCAATGAACGCGAACAAGTCCGCATCGGCCCACACCTTGAAATCTGACCTCAAGCGTGTCGACGCACACCAAGTGAAGCCGAGTGAGTACGACGATCTCCCCGAACTGACCGACGACATGATCGAGCGTGGCGTCGTGAAGCGCGCCGGTCGGCCAGTCGCAACGAATCCGCGGCGTCAAGTCACGATTCGGCTGCCGGAATCGGTGCTTGCAACATGGAAAGCATCCGGTCCAGGTTGGCAAACCCGAATGGCAGAATTGCTCAGCAAGCGCGTTGCGTGAAGTCGCAGGAGCTATTGGAGGGCTCGTGATGAATATCGCTACCTTTGATGCCGCCGACTACCTCGACAACGACGTGGTCATCGACAAATACCTGAATGCTGCCTTGGAAGACAGCAACCCGAACGTCTTTCTTCAGGCGATCACTGATGTAGCCAAGGCGCGCGGTCCTCGTTGTCACGCGTGAACTTTGCCGCGCCGCTCAAGTCTTAGCTCGGCCAGCGCGTCGACGTGATCGATGCGCGAACTGTGGCATAGCGTCGGTCCACGCCGATCCAGCCGTGCAACTGCGTGGCCATGATGTGAAGATGGCGTTAGTGCATCCACGCACGGCTTGCAAACGTTATCGCTGGCCGCATTGCTACGTTTCAACTAGGTTGCCGCTACGCCTAGTACCTTCCGACTGGCAGCTTTCGGCCAGTATTGTTGTCATTCCCCATACGGGATATGGAGTTCTCATGCGTCACCTCGTACTCGCTTTTGCCCTGATCGCAGTGTTCGGCGTCGCCGAAGCGAAGAACACACCGCCGCCGGCGGGGGCCACGCCGATCACCACGGCGTTGCAGCCGACCAAGGACCAGGGCGAGGCCGGCCTTTGGGCCAGCCGCTACCTGTCGCGCTTCCACTACAAGCCGCTGCCGCTCGACGATGCGATGTCGGAGAAGATCTTCGACGGCTACCTCGATTCTCTGGACGGCGAGCACCTGTTCTTCACCCAGGCCGACATCAACAAATTCAAACCGGCGCGCGACAAGATGGACGACGCGATCAACGAGCGCGATCTGACCGTTCCTTTCGCCATCTACAACCTCTACCGCACGCGCATCAACGAGCGCGTGGCTGGCGCGCGCAAGCTGATCGCCGCCGGCATCACCGATTTCAGCAAGGACGAAAGCTACAACTACGATCGCGCCAAGGCGGCATGGGCAAGCAACTCCTCGGCGCTGGATGAAGTCTGGCGCCAGCGCGTGAAGAACGACTGGTTGCGCCTGAAGCTGGCCGGCAAGGCCGACGACGCCATCAAGGAAACGCTGGACAAGCGTTATGCAACCTATCTCAAGCGCGTCCAGCAGATCAGCAGTGAAGACGTTTTCCAGACCTTCATGAACGCGTATGCCAGCGCCATCGAGCCGCACACCAATTATCTTGGCCCGCGCGCGAGCGAGAATTTCGACATGGCAATGAAGCTGTCGCTGGAAGGTATCGGCGCAGTGCTGACTCCTGACGAGGACTACACCGCGATCCGCGAAGTCGTACCCGGTGGCCCGGCTGATCTGAGTGGCAAGCTGAAGGTCGGTGATCGTATCGTTGCCGTCGGCCAGGGCAAGGATGGCGCGATGGTCGACGTGGTCGGCTGGCGTCTCGACGACGTGGTCGAAAAAATTCGCGGCCCCAAGGACAGCACCGTGCGCCTTGAAGTGCTGCCAGTCGATGCCGGCGTCGACGGCAAGAACGAAACCATCGCCATCGTGCGCCAGAAAGTGAAGATCGAAGACCAGGCAGCGAAGAAATCCATTATTGAAATCAAGGCTGACAAGGACGGTGGCCAAGCGCGACGCATCGGCGTCATATCACTGCCGACCTTTTATCAGGACTTCGAAGCGCGCCGTCGCGGCGACGAGGACTACCGCAGCGCCACGCGCGACGTGGCCAAGCTGCTGACCGAGCTGCGCACGGAGAAGGTCGACGGTGTGCTGGTCGACCTGCGCAACAACGGCGGCGGCTCGCTGGCCGAAGCCACCGACTTGACTGGCCTGTTCGTGCCACCTGGCCCGGTGGTGCAGGTGCGTGCGGCGAGCGGAAAAGTGGAAGTGGAGCAGTCAACTGCCGACGAACTCGCTTGGGATGGACCGCTGGCGATCCTTATCAATCGCGCATCGGCATCGGCGTCGGAAATCTTCGCGGCGGCCATCCAGGATTATGGACGCGGCGTGATCATCGGCGAGCCCAGCTTCGGCAAGGGCACGGTGCAGTACCTGCTTGATCTGGACAACATCGCCCGCAATGAGAAGCCGACGTTTGGTGAGTTGAAGATGACCACGGCGCAGTTTTTCCGCATTGACGGCGGATCGACACAACTGCGTGGCGTTACGCCCGATATCGCTTTTCCGCTCACGCTGGATACCGGAGATTTCGGCGAATCAAGCTATGACAACGCGCTGCCGTGGACCTCAATCCCGCCAGCGAAATACGAGCGCCAGGGCAACGTCGTCGATGTCGTTCCGATGCTGACGACACGCCACGACAGTCGCATTGCGGCGAATCAGGAATGGAAGGACTACAAGGCCGACCTCGCCGACAGTCGCAAACTTCGTGCCGAAAAAACGATTTCGCTCAACGAGCAGGTGCGTCGCAAGGAGCGCGACGAACAGGAAGCCAAGCTGAAGACGCGCAAGGAACGCGACAAGGGCGCAGCGGAGAAGACCGATGCCGTCGTCACTTCAGAGCCGAGCGCGGCAGGCGTCGCGATCAATGACGAGGATGACGAAACCGGACTGCGTGACGATGGTCTGCAAGCCGGCGAGCGCGGCTTGCAGGAAGACCTGCGTCGCGAAAAAGAGCGCAAGGATCGACACGATTTCGTACTCGATGAAGCGGCCCACATCCTTGCGGACGAGATCGGCCTGCTAAAAGCCGATACCAAGCTGGCGGCACGCGTGCTGCCGGGTGAGTCGACCAGCCAGGTCGACTGAGCACGCGAATCCGCTGCGTGTGATCGGGTCGTTTGCGCGATCCGATCACTCTTGCACGCTTGCGTCCCGCATGAACCCACTCCCGCAAATCGTTTCCAACTCCGTCGTCAGCAGCTTTCCGCCGCTCGTTGCTGACGGCTGTCGTGTACTGATCCTGGGAAGCATGCCGGGCGTGCTGTCCTTACTTCGGAGTGAGTACTACGCGCATCCGCGCAACCTGTTCTGGCCGCTGATGGGCGAACTGTACGGCGCCGGGCACGATCTGCCGTATGCCGATCGCATCAACCGCCTGCACGCGCGCCGTGTCGGCGTTTGGGACGTGTTGGCCGAGTGCAATCGTCCCGGTAGCCTGGATGGATCGATCCATCCCGACACCGAAGTCGCCAACGACATCGACGGTTTGCTGCGACTGCATGCCGACATCAGCGTGGTCGCATTGAATGGTGGCAAGGCGCAGCAAAGTTATTCACGCCATGTCGAGCCGCACCTCGACGATGCGACGCGGCAGCGATTGCGGGTGCTGTCGATGCCTTCAACCAGCGCGGCCAACGCCCGCATCCCGCTGGCGATCAAGCGCGCGCAATGGCAGCGGCTGCTGGAAGCGGGTTGATCGTTGTCGGGACTGTTGTCACTTGTTCGATTCTGTTTCGCCAACTAACGTGCCCATGCGTTCCGGTTCCCGCTCAACGTTCACCAACGAGATTGCCCAGGAGTTTTCGATGAAGCGTTTCTCACTATTGCGTCGCAGCCTGATCTGCGCTCTCGTTGGCTGGGCGGCTTTCGGTGCCGGAATCGCCAGCGCCGCCGACTCGGTCGAAATTCCATTCACCAAAACCGTGCTGCCGAATGGACTGACCTTGATCGTCAGTGAGGACCACAAGGCGCCGGTCGTCGCGATCAGCGTCTGGTTCCATGTTGGTTCCGCCGATGAACCAGCGGGCAAGACCGGTTTCGCGCATTTGTTCGAGCACCTGAAATTCGTCGGGTCGGAAAACCACAAGGGCACTTACGACGAGCCGTTCGAACTGGCCGGCACCACCGACGCCAATGGCACCACGTGGTTTGATCGCACCAACTATTTCGCCACCGTGCCGAACACCGCCGTCGACATGGCGTTGTGGATGGAGTCCGACGGCATGGGCCACTTGTTGGGCGCGGTCACCCAGGAAAAACTCGATATCCAGCGCGGCGTGGTTCAGAACGAAAAACGCCAGGGCGAGAATCGTCCGTATGGCCGCGTCGATGAAGTTTTGCTCAAGCAGATTTTCCCGGCCAATCACCCTTACCAACACGACACCATCGGTTCGATGGCCGACCTCGATGCGGCGTCGCTTGACGATGTGAAAACCTGGTATCGCGACTACTACGGTGCCGCCAACGCGGTCATCGTGATGGTCGGCGACATCGATACCGAAGTCGCCAAGGCCAAGGTCCTCAAGTATTTCGGCGACATCCCGGCTGGTCCGCCGGTACCGCGTCAGCAGCCGTGGACGGCAGCGCGCAGTGAGTCAACGCGCGCCATCCAGCACGATCACGTCGCCCAGACTCGCATTATTCGTGAATGGAACGTGCCGCACGATGGCGATGCCGACACCGCCTTGCTCAACCTCGCCGCCTACGCACTCGGCGGCGGCAAAACCTCGCGGCTGTACCAGCGACTTGTCTACAAGGACAAACTCGTCGACGACGTGTCAGTCGGCGTGCAGGCGTTCGCGCTGGCCAGCCAGTTCGTACTGAGCGCCGACATCAAGAACGGCGTCGAACAATCCAAGGTCGAAGCCGCCATCGCCGACGAGTGGAAGAAATTCCTCGCCGAAGGTCCGACTGCCGACGAAGTCGAGCGCGCCCAGATCAGCACCCGCGCCAACTTCATTCGCGGCCTGGAAAAGGTTGGCGGTTTTGGTGGCAAGGCGGTGATCCTCGCCGAGGGCGAGGTCTATCGCGACAACCCGGCCGCGTACAAGGAAGACCTCGCCCGGATCGCTGCGGCAACTCCCGAAAAAGTGAAGGCCGCAGCCAACCGCTGGCTGGTCAAAGGCGATCACACCCTGTCCGTGATCGCTGCCGACAAGAATGCTGATTTCGCCGCTGAAGACGCGGCAGTCAAAGGCCTGCCAGCCGCACCCGGCAAGCCTGAAGCCGTTTTGCCGCCCAAGCGCGAATACACCACGATCGTCAGCGATGTTGATCGCAGCCTGGATGTACCTGCGGTCACCCAATTCCCCGACCTCACGTTCCCGGAGATCCAGCGCGGCAAGCTCAAGAACGGCATCAACGTGGTGCTGGCCGAACGCCACACCATTCCGGTCACCCAAGTACTTTTGCAATTCGACGCGGGCTACGCAGCAGACAGTGGCCGCAAGGCCGGCACGGCAGCGTTCGTTTCGGCAATGCTCGACGAAGGTACCGAGTCGATGGACTCGATTGAAATCAGCCGGGCCCAGGAACGTCTTGGCGCGAGGATTGGTGCCAGCGCCAGCCTGGATGCTTCGTCGGTCGGTCTCAATGCATTGAATGATCGGTTGCCCGATGCGATGGCGCTGTTCGCCGACGTGGTCCGCCATCCCGCCTTCAGCAAGGAAGATGTTGCCCGCATCCGCGCCCAGTGGCTGGCCGCCATCGAGCAGGAAAAAACCCAGCCGCAATCGATCGCCTTGCGCGTGTTGCCGCCACTGCTTTACGGCGACAAGCACCCCTACGGCATCCCGTTCACCGGCACCGGCCAGGAAGCGACCATCAAGGCGTTGACGATCGACGATCTCAAGCGTTTCCACGCCGACTACTACCGCCCCGACAACGTCACCATTCTGGTTGCCGGCGACACCACCTTGCCCGCGATCACGGCCGAACTGGAAAAAGCATTCGGCGACTGGAAGGCACCGGAAACTGCCGTGCCAACCAAGGTGTTGGCGAAGGTTGCTGCGCCAACCAGGCCGCGCATATTCCTGATCGACCGCCCCGATTCGCCGCAGTCGCTGATCATTGCTGGTTCGTTGATCGCGCCAACCAGCACAGCGAACAATCTCGATATCGTCGCCGCCAACGATGCATTTGGCGGCTCGTTCACGTCGCGCCTCAACACCAACCTGCGCGAGACCAAGCACTGGGCCTATGGCGCGTCGGCCTTCACCCGCGACGCAGTCGGCCAACGTCCGTTGATGTTGTACGCACCTGTGCAAAGCGACAAGACCGCCGAATCGATGGCAGAAATCTTGAAGGAAACCCGCGAGATGATCGGCTCGCGCCCGATCACTTCGGAAGAAATCACCAAAGTGAAGGCGAACAGCGTGCGCAGCCTTCCGGGCAATTTCGAGACCACCGCGTCAGTCCTCGGCACGCTGGCCAAGAACGCGCAGTACGACCGCCCCGACGACTACATCACCACTCTCAAGCAGCGCATCGACGCGCAAAAAGCCGCCGGTATCGAAGCGGCAGCGAAGGAAATCTACAAGCCCGATGCGCTGACCTGGGTGGTAGTCGGCGATCTCAAGCAGATCGAAAAACCGATTCG
>JBATAQ010000171.1:0-2933 GCA_049661925.1 Dokdonella sp. | reverse complement strand
TTCGCGAGCGCAAGGCCGGCCGCCACCCAGAATGGCATGCGAATGTCGAAGCCGCCCAGCCAACCGCCGAGCGCCGGCCCGATGATGAAACCGATACCAAACGCGGCACCGAGCATGCCGAACGCGCCAGCTCGTTTCTCCGGCGGCGTCACGTCGGCGATGTAGGCGTTCGCGGTCGAGAAGCTCGCTGCCGTTATGCCGGATATCAAACGACCAATGAACAGCAGTGGCAGGGTCTGTGCCAGCGCCATGAATACAAAATCCAGACCCAGTCCCAGGTTCGACAACAAGATGACCGGGCGGCGTCCGAAGCGGTCCGACAGCGCGCCCTGCACCGGCGAGAAGATCAGCTGCATCAGGTTGTAGACCACGCCGAAAAGGCCGGTCCAGCGTGCGGCAGTGGGGATGTCGCCGCCGATCATCTGCTCGACCAGATGCGGCAGCACCGGGATGATCACGCCGAACGCGAGCATGTCCAGCATCACCGTGATGAAGATGAAGATGACCGCCGCGCGGCGCAGCGGCGGCTGGGTAGTCGCTGTCATTGCACAGGTTTCCCGAGACGCAATTAGCGGCGCTTGCCGCCATCGATGAACTGCAGGAACTCGGCGCGAGTGCGCGCATCCTCGCGGAAAGCGCCGAGCATCTGGCTGGTCACCATCGACACGCCACGCTTGTGCACACCGCGTGTCGTCATGCACTGGTGCACGGCATCGATCACAACGGCAACTCCTCGCGGCTTGAGCACGTCATCGATGCAATGGGCAATCTGCGCGGTCAGTTTTTCCTGGACCTGGAAGCGTCGCGCATAGCCATCGACAACACGTGCCAGCTTGCTGATGCCGACCACCTTGTCAGTGGGCAGATAGCCGATGTGCGCGCGGCCAATGATCGGTGCCATGTGATGCTCGCAATACGACTCGAATTCGATGTCGCGCAGCATCACCATTTCATCGTAGCCGGCGACTTCCTCGAAGGTGCGCGTAAGATAGTCTTGAGGATCAACCGCGTAGCCGGAAAACCAGTCGGCATAGGCATTGACGACGCGCTTGGGCGTATCGCGCAAGCCTTCGCGGGCGGTGTCTTCACCGGCCCAGCGCAGCAGTACCCGAACGGCTTCTTGCGCTTGCTCGCGAGTGATGTCGTTGCGCGAATCGTTGTCGCTCATGGTCTGCTCCTTCGCTACCGTCGAGGTGGCGGACCGGGAAGTTTAGCGACTGGACGTGGCAGCGGTGCGAAGTGCGTCAATGGGTTGCTAACACACGCGCGCCTAGAATGCTGATTCTTCAGGTTGCGGTGATTTCCATGCGTACGAGAACGTTGCTTGCCCTTTCAATCAGTTCGTTGTTGCTCCTCACTGCCTGTGATCGTGCGCCACAAGCGCCGGCTGCCGAGGTCGCGCCCCCTTCTTCGGTACCCGCGAAACCCGCGCCCATTGTGCCTACCAGTGATGGCAACACGATGGCTGCAATCACCGCCGAGGATTTCGCAGCACGACTCAAGCGCGTCTCGTCCGACGAATTCGAAGGTCGCAAGCCGGGCACGCTGGGCGAACGGCTGACCACGGCGTGGCTGGTCGACCAGTTCACCCAGATGGGCGTCAAGCCGGGCAACAAGGGCGAGTGGTTGCAGACCGTGCCGATGGTCGAAGCGCGCGTGAATGAGCAGGACAAGGTCAAGCTCACGGTGAAAGCCGCCAACGATGCCAGCGCTGATTTCGCTTTCAACACCGACATGGTGGTCGGCAGCCTCGACAACACGCCAAGTATCGATCTGGAAAACTCGGACATCGTTTTCGTCGGCTACGGCGTCAACGCGCCTGAGCAAAACTGGAACGATTTCGCCGGCCTCGACGTGACGGGAAAAACACTGATTGTGCTGGTCAACGATCCGGGCTGGGGCAACCAGGACGCAAATCTGTTCAAGGGCCGCACGCTCACCTACTACGGTCGCTGGGTCTACAAATACGAAGAGGCCGCGCGTCAAGGCGCAGCGGCGACCTTCATCGTCCACGACACCGACGCCGCCGCGTATCCGTGGCAAGTGGTCCAGAACAGTTGGGGTGGTGATCGCCAGAGCCTGCCTTCCAGCGAAGACCCGGCACCGCGTTTGAAGGTTGCCGGCTGGCTGACCACTGATGCGGCGCGCCGATTGTTTACCACCGCCGGCAAGGATTTCGATGCCTTGAAAGCATCGGCTGACCTGCCCGGCTTCAAGCCCAGCGAACTCGGTGCAACGCTGTCGACGACATTCACCAGCTCGGTGAAAACCTCGTCGTCGCAAAACGTGATCGGCATGATCAAGGGCAGCGAGCGTCCGGACGAAGTGGTCGTTTACAGCGCGCATTGGGATCACTTCGGCAAGGACGAAAGCTTGAGCGGCGACCAGATATTGAATGGCGCGGTGGACAACGGCAGCGGCATTGCAGGCCTGCTGGAAATTGCCGAAGCATTTTCAAAGCAGTCGACGCCGCCAAAGCGCAGCGTGGTGTTTGCCGCGTTTACGCTGGAGGAAGCCATGCTGCTCGGCTCGCAGTACTACGTCGCCCATCCGACCTTCGCGCTAGACAAGACCGTTGCCGACATCAACATGGATGCATTGCTGATGATCGGCCCGACCAAAGACCTGACCGTGCTAGGCCTCGGCCAATCGGAAATGGATGATCTGGTGAAAGTCGAAACCGACGCGCAAGGTCGCAGCATTCATGCCGAAGATGCGCCGGAAAAAGGCTTCTTCTTCCGCTCTGATCACCTCAACTTTGCTCGCGCTGGCGTGCCGTCGTTGTACGCGGGCACCGGCGTTGATCTGATTGACGGTGGCATCGAGAAAGGCCGTGCGTTGAGCGCCGACTACGTCACCAACCGCTATCACAAGCCGACCGACGAGTACGACGCCAACTGGGATTTCCGTGGCGTGGTGCAGGACCTCAACAC
>JBATAQ010000170.1:0-11164 GCA_049661925.1 Dokdonella sp. | reverse complement strand
GTCAGTCCCTCGCAATTCGTTGTGTTCACCCGAAAAGTGACTCTGACCCCCTTTCTTCTCCCCCGCGCGGCGGACGACGTCCTCGATCATCTCGACCAGGCCCATCTTCATGCCGTCGTTCGGGTGGTAGATACGCTCGACGCCGTAGGCTTCCAGCTCGCGGATTTCCTCGGGCGTGATGGTGCCGCCACCGCCAGCGAATACCTTGATATGGCCGGCGTCGCGCTCGCGCAGCATGTCGACCATGTACTTGAGGTACTCGACATGGCCGCCCTGATAGCTGGACAGGGCGATTGCGTCGGCGTCTTCCTGCAATGCGGCGCGGACCACGTCCTCGACGCTTCGGTTGTGGCCGAGGTGGATCACTTCCGCGCCTTGCGACTGGATCAACCGGCGCATGATGTTGATCGCCGCATCGTGGCCGTCGAACAGGCTGGCGGCGGTCACAAATCGCAAAGGACTCGTGTCGTCGCCAGGCTGCTGGCTGGCGGATACGTCTTGGGCGTTGGTATTCATGGGCATCGCGGGCTTTGTAAAACAGTCTTCGCGATTGTAACGGTTGGGCGATGTGCTGCGGCGCAACCCACGCGGCCTGCCCGACCGTGCCAGACTCAGGGCCATGCTGCGGCGACGACGCAGGCGGCAAGATCAAAGAAGGAGACCACCATGAGAACATTGCGCTTTCTTGCCGTCGCTGCGCTGGCCGCATTGGCTGGCTGCGTTACCGCCCCACCGACTCGGGTGGTTTACGACGACAATCCGCCAGACCAGCAGCAGCCGCTCGATATAGCTCCCGAACGCTTCAGCGTCGAGGAAGGACGCGCACCAAACGTGGTCGCGTTGTTCCGCGAATCACCCGCGCCGAGCGAGGTGCGCGTGGACGAAGGCGACAACTTCATCCGCGACCGAACGGAGCTTGCGCGAGAGGGTTACGTGCTGGTCGGCCGCAGCCTGTTCGAGACGACCGATCCCGATGCACGCCTGCGTGCTGCCGATCGCGCCGTCGAGATTGGTGCCGAGCGCGCGCTTTTTTATCCAGTCGACCCCACGGCGGAAAATCGCGACCAGCAACCCGGCGGCTACGACAGCCCGCAGTACTCGCTGGTCGCCTATTTCGTGAAGTACAAGCTGACGTTCGGGGCGACGTTTCGCAATTTGAGTAGCAGCGAGAAGGCAAATCTTTCGATCAACGGCGGTGTCAGCATCGGATCGGTGATTACGCGTACGCCGGCGTCGGAAGCGAATCTGCTTTCGGGCGATGTGGTGTTTCGCGTCAACGGGGATGGCTTCACCGGCAAGACGGCGTTTCAGAAGTTGCTGGCGCAATACGCTGGGACGTCGGTGACTCTGGACATCTACCGCGATGGGTTTGAGATGCAGCGGATTGTGCGGTTGGGTGTGCCGCGGGAGAGATAATCCTACCCGTCGTCATCCTCGCGAAAGCAACCAGACCTCGTCATTCACGCGTAGGCGGGAACCCATTCTGATTCTGATCTTTTACCCGCTCAACGAAAGTCAAAATGGGTTCCCGCCTACGCGGGAATGACGAGGTTGAAGGGTGGTGGCGCGCTATAGCGTCAGCGTCGCCCGTGCCGCTATAGCGACGAAGACCTGACGAAGACAGGGCGCAGCGCAACACCGCCGCCTGCGCTACCCCTACGACTCAAACTGCTCGTTGAGTATCCGATCAGCCAGGTCATGCTCGGGATCAAACAACAATCGCACCGACTGCTCGCGTGATTCGCGGATACGCACATCGAGGATGTCGCGTACTTCGTGCGAATCAGCCGTCGCGCTGACGGGGCGCTTGTAAGGATCAAGCACGACGAAGCGGACTTCGGTGGTTGCCGGCAGCACTGCGCCACGCCAACGTCGTGGGCGGAATGGGCTGATCGGCGTCAATGCCAGCACGTTGGAACCCAGCGGCAAGATTGGGCCGTTCGCAGATAAGTTGTAAGCAGTCGAGCCGGCCGGCGTTGACAGCAGGACGCCATCGCACATCAACTCGTCGAGCTTGGTATCGCCATCCAGTTCGATGCGGATGTGCGCAGCTTGCTTGGTCTGGCGCAACAACGAGACTTCGTTGAAGGCCAGCGCGGTCGAACTGGTGCCGCCTTCCGTATTCACTTCCATCAACAAGGGATAGAGCTCGGTCGCCTGAGCGGCGTTGATGCGCTCGGGCAAATCATCGGCGCGATGCTGATTCATCAAGAACCCCACCGTGCCGAGCTTCATTCCATACACCGGTAACTTGCGAGACAGCGTGCGATGCATGCTTCGCAGCATGAATCCATCGCCACCGAGGGCGACGATCACGTTTGCTTCATCGATCGTCGCATCGCCATAGCGTGTGGTCAGCACCTTGAGCGCGGCCTGCGCTTCGTCGGTGCGTGCCGCCACGAAGGCGATGCGCGGGTTGTCGATCACGCAGGGGTGCCGGTTGCAGCAAGTTGGGCGAGGCGACGTACCGCTACCGAGACAATCGGATAATCAGTAACCACCTGCGAGCGCATATCGGCAAACATGCCGAGCGTGAACTTCAGCGTCGGATCCTCGCGATTGAGCCAGGCCGCGACCAGGTCGGCGCCGCTGCCCTTGCCACCTTGCTCCAGTACCTGCCCTGCCAGTGCACGCTGCTGCGCGTACAACTCATCGCGCAGTTGGCCGCGCGCATGTGTATGCCAACGCGTTTCGACGGGAAGTTCTTCTACTTTGTGCATCAGCCACTTCAGGTGCAGCGCTTCGCCAAGCGCGAAATAGACTTCCGCAACGCAATCAACGCTCAGTTGGTTCTGCTCGGCGACCAACACGATGTCGAGCACCGAATTGAGCGCGTCGAGGCCCGCCAACTGCTCGCCGAGTTGCTCATCGAATCCCTGCTGGGTCCAATGCTGGCGTTCCTGTTCGTAGTGGACGAGATCGGTCGGTGCCATCGTCTTGACAAGCGAGGCGCGCAACGCTTCCACGCCCGGGCTGTAACGTTCGACGGCGGCGGCGATGTTGTTGGATTCACCGGGGCGGTTGAGTATCCAGCGCGTGAGATTGCGCAGCAGCGACCAGATCACCAGGATCGCGTCAATCTGAGCATTGCCGTTGACCTTGCCATCGAGATCTTCGATGGAAGCCCACAGCGAACGGGCATCGATGATTTCGCGAACGATGTTGAACGCCTTGGCAATGGCTGCGGGGGACTGGCCGGTGTCTTCCTGCATGCGCAACAAGAAGGTTGCACCCATGCGATTGACCATCGAGTTGGTCACCGCCGAGGCAATGATCTCGCGCTTCAGGCGATGACGTTCCATATGCTCGGCATATTTCTCGCGCAGCGGCTCGGGGAAGTAGCGGCGCAGTTCGGACGACAGGTACGGGTCTTCCGGCACATCGGAATCGAGCAGTTGCTGGAAGATGACGATCTTGGAATACGACAGCAGGATGGCCAGCTCTGGCCGGGTGAGACCGACGCCGCGCACGCGACGCTCGGTGAATTCCGCATCGGATGGCAGGTACTCGATCTGGCGATCAAGCAAGCCTTGCGATTCCAGTGTCTGGATAAAGTGCTGTTTGGAACCGAGACGCTTGATCGACATCCGTTCCATCACCGAGATCGCTTCGTTCTGGCGATAGTTGTCGAACAGCACCAGGCGTTCGACTTCGTCGGTCATCTGCCGCAACAATGCGTTGCGACTGTCGTAGTCGAGCTCGCCGCGCTTGACCGCGTCGTTGAGCAGGATCTTTATGTTGACCTCGTGATCGGAGGTATCCACGCCGGCCGAATTGTCGATGAAGTCGGTATTGAGCAACACGCCGTTGAGCGCAGCCTCGATACGGCCACGCTGGGTCATGCCAAGGTTGCCGCCCTCACCGATGATGCGCGCACGGATTTCGCCGCCGTTGACGCGGATCATGTTGTTGGCACGATCACCGGCATCGGTGTTGGTTTCGATCTCGGCCTTGACGTAGGTGCCGATGCCGCCGTTCCAGAGCAGATCGGTTGGTGCCTTCAGGATGGCATTGAGCAACTCGTTCGGCGTCATCGCGGTGATGCCTTCGGCGATACCGAGTGCCACGCGGGCGGCTTCGGAGACTGGAATGCTCTTCAGCGTGCGCGGCCAGATACCGCCACCTTCGCTGATCAAGCTGGCGTTGTAGTCAGCCCACGACGAACGTGGAACCTTGAACATGCGCTCGCGCTCTACGTAGCTGCTGGCGGAATCGGGATTGGGATCGATGAAGATGTGGCGATGGTCGAACGCCGCCACGAGGCGTATGTGTTTCGACAACAACATGCCGTTGCCGAACACGTCACCCGACATGTCGCCGATACCGACGCAGGTGAAATCGTGCGACTGACAATCGATACCGAGCGAACGGAAGTGGCGTTTGACCGATTCCCAGGCGCCCTTGGCGGTAATGCCCATGCCCTTGTGGTCGTAACCGACCGAGCCGCCGGACGCGAATGCATCGCCCAGCCAGTAGCCGTGTTCATCTGCAACCGAATTGGCGATATCTGAGAACGACGCCGTACCCTTGTCGGCTGCGACCACCAGATACGCGTCATCAGCGTCATGGCGAACCACGTCATTGGGTGGAACGACCGCTCCATCGACCAGATTGTCGGTGATGTCGAGCAGACCATTGATGAACATGCGATAGCAGGCAATACCTTCCGCCAGCACGGCGTCGCGATCGCCATTGATCGGCGGTTTCTTGACGAAGAAGCCACCCTTCGAGCCAACCGGCACGATGACGGTGTTCTTGACCATCTGCGCCTTGACCAGGCCCAGCACTTCGGTACGGAAATCCTCGCGACGATCCGACCAGCGCAAGCCACCACGCGCAACCGGTCCGAAGCGCAAGTGCACGCCTTCGATGCGCGGGCTGTAGACAAAGATTTCGCGATACGGACGCGGCTTGGGCAGGTCGGCGATCTGCATCGGGTCGAACTTGAAGCTGGTGTAGTCGTGCAGCTTGCCGTCGCGAACCTGGTAGAAATTGGTGCGCAGCGTGGCGCGAATGGCGCCCATGAAGGCACGCAGGATGCGGTCTTCGTCGATGCTGGCAACGCGTTCGAGCAGGGTCTTGATCGAGTTGACGATGGTGTCGACCTGCGCGTTGCGACCCTGCTTGCGCGACTTGACCAGGTTGTCGATCAGATGCGGGTTTTCCGACTTTGTCTCGGCGGGAACCAGGGTTTCCAATTCGCTGCGCAACGCGCTGGCACAGTCGGCGATCGTCGCGGCATCGGCGTCCAGTCGATGCGGATCGAACTTGGCTTCGAACAGCTCCACCAGAAGCCCGGCCATGTCCGGGTAACTGCACAGGGTCTGCTCCATGTAGGTTTGCGAGAAGGTAACGCCGGTCTGCAGTAAATACTTGCAATACGCGCGCAGCACGCTGACCTGACGCCAACTCAATTGCGCCAACAACACCAGGCGATTGAAGCCATCGTTCTCGGCGTCGCCGCGCCAGACGCGTTCGAAAGTTTGCTGAAATGCTTCTCGGACCTGCTCGATGTCGAAATGCAGCCGCCCCGGACGCACCATGATGTCCTGGATGTAGATGGGCGAGCCGCCCACTTCCAGTTCATAGAGATTCTCGGTGAGAACGCTGACACCAAGGTTTTCCAGCAACGGGATCACTTCCGACAGCGAAATGTCATCGCCAAGACGGAATACCTTGAAGTGCAGGTCTTCGGGACTACGAAGCGAGGGATAGACATTCAAGCGAATGTCATCGACGCTGGCCAGGCTCGACGCCAGTTCGACGTCATGAGCCGCGTATGGTGGCGTGACGTTTTCGATGTACCCGGCCGGCAAGGCCTTGCCGTAGCGGTTGGCCAATTTCAGGCCGACATCTTCACCATGCTTTTCGACCAGGCATTCGCGTAGTTCATCTTGCCAGTTGCGCACGATCTGGGCGATGCGCTTTTCGAGATCCTCAACGTCGTAGTTGGGCTGATCGCCCGGCTTCGGACGTACGACCATGTGTACGCGCGCCAGCGGCGATTCGTCCAGTTGCACGGTCGAATCGACGCGCTCGCCGCGGAAGCTTTCCTTCAGGGTTTTCTCGATGCGCTCACGCACGGTCGTGTTGAAGCGGTCGCGCGGAACATAGGCCAGTACGGACAGGAATCGACCGTAACGATCACGACGCACGAACAAGCGCGTACGAGCACGCTCGCGCAGGTCGAGCACGGCCATCGCAATTTCGAACAGTTCTTCCTTGGAACACTGGAACAGTTCATCGCGTGGCAGCGTTTCCAGAATGTTGCGCAGCGCCTTGCCCGAATGTGAATCGCGCTTGAGGCCGGATCGCCTCATCACGTCGTCCACATTGCGCCGGACCAGCGGCACTTCACGCGGCGGCGTCATGTAGGCCGACGACGTGAACAGGCCAAGGAAACGCTCCTCTCCAATGGGATGGCCGTTGTCGTCGAAGCTCAGCACCGACAGGTAGTCCATGTGGCCGGGACGATGCACGTGCGAGCGCGCATTGGTCTTGGTCAGGATGATGGCACCAACTGCACCGGACTTTTCCAGGTCGTGCGCGGCCAGTGATTTGACCGTACGCGGCGCAACGCCACGCTCGATTCCATGCAGGATTCCGAGGCCCGAACTGTCGACGGCTTCCAGCACTTCGTTCTCGCCGTCGCCACGGACGCGGTATTCGCGATAGCCAAGAAAGGTGAAATGGTCTTCGGCGACCCAGCGCAGGAACGCGCCAGCTTCTTCGAGCATGGACGCCTCGAATGGCAGTTTTCGCTTGGGAAATTCTTCGGCGATGGCGAGCAAACGCTCCTTCATCTTCGGCCAGTCGGCAACCGAGGCACGTACGTCGTCGATGGCGACGGTGACGTCCTTGCGCAGTTGCTCAATCTGCGCGACTTCGGCGATGCGCTCGATCTCGAACACCATCAGCGATTCGGCCATGCCCTTGTCAGCATCTTCAGCGGCGATATGCAACACGTTGCCGCCGGGATCGCGCTCGGTGCGATAGAGCGGATGGATCACGATACGGGCTGCCAGCCCGGCGGCCGTAATCGCCATCGATACGGAATCGACGAGGAACGGCATGTCGTCGGTGGCGATCGCAATCACCGTCTGGACACTGTCGAAACCATCCTGCTCCGGGACCGGGTTGAAGACGCGAATCTTGGCCTGACCGCTGCGGCGCTCGCGCATGAATTCGAACATCGCCATCACGAGTTTCGCCCAGCTCTCGGCATCGCGGCTTGCGATGTCGTCGGCAGGAACCTGGCGGAAGAAGTTCTCGGTGAACACCTGGGCTTCGTGCGCCCGTGACAAACCTGGCTGGGCCAGCACCTTCTTGACGATGGCATCGACACCGGACTTGACGGGAACAGCGCTGGGAGCAGTCATTGCAATACTCGACACGATGGACAATCGGCAAGGATACGTCGGTCGGCAAGTATTCGGAACTGCGGCGGCCCGTTTCAGACCGGCACAAAGCCGCCCGCTACACGCGCGCGTCAGCTTCGAAAAGCAAAAGGCCCCGCAATCCGCGAGGCCTTTCGTGGCACGAAACGTAGTCCAGCGATTACACCGCAGCGCGCAACGCGGCGATCCGTTGTTCCAGCGGCGGATGGCTGGAGAACAACTTGCGCATGCCACCACCGGAAATGCCGAACGCCTGGATCGCCTTGGGCAAGCTGTTTTCTCCATGGTTGCCGGACAAACGTGCCAGTGCGGCGATCATCTTTTCGCGACCGGCCAGATTCGCTCCACCTGCATCGGCGCGGTACTCACGCCAGCGCGAGAAGGCGGCGACAACCATCGAAGCCAGAAAACCCAGTCCAATCTGCAACACGATCACGATGGCGAAATAGGCAAGTCCACCACCACCACGATCACCGCTGATGGCGCGATCAATCACCGAGCCAATCACGCGGGCAAGAAAGATCACAAAGGTATTCACCACGCCCTGGATCAAGGTCATCGTCACCATGTCGCCGTTGGCGACGTGGCTGATCTCGTGGCCCAGCACGGCCTCGATCTCGTCCTGCTGCATCTGATTGAGCAGGCCTGTGCTGACGGCGACCAAGGCGCTGTTACGCGTGGCACCAGTCGCGAACGCATTCATTTCCGGCGCGTCGTAGATAGCGACCTCCGGCATCTTGATGCCCGCTTTGTCGGCTTGTCGGCGAACGGTCGCCAGCAACCAGGCTTCGGTCGGGTTCGAAGGCTGCTCGATGACATGCGCCTTGGTCTGCCATTTGGCAATCCACTTGGACATCGCCAGCGAAATAAACGAGCCACCAAAGCCGATGACGGCTGAGATGACGAGGATTGCCTGCAGGTTGAGCTGGCCGTTGAGGTAAGTGGTGGTGTCCAAGCCAAATAAGCGGACCACAATGGTCAGCAACAGCATTACGGCCAGGTTGGTCGCAATAAAAAGCATGATCCGGCGCATGGGTGTCCTCGGGGTCGTTCGAAACGGGATTGTCGGATAGCGAAAGTGGTAGGGGCGACGACACGAATTTCAAGGCACCCGCCAGCAATTTGTCGGTCGACTAGAATCCGGGATCGCTGCCGCTGCCGAGTTTTTTCGAGTATGCCCTACCGAGGTCGCTTCGCGCCCAGCCCAACCGGTCAGCTGCACCTCGGCTCGTTGGTGGCCGCGGTCGGTAGTTGGCTGCGCGCGCGGCGGCACAGCGGGACTTGGCTGGTACGAATTGAAGATGTCGATTCGGAGCGCGAAGTCATCGGAGCTGATCTCGAGATGATCGAAACATTGGCCCGCTTCGGCATGGAGTCGGACAAACCGGTGACTTGGCAAAGCGAGCGCCAAGACATCTATCGCGAGGCATTGGACTCGCTGATCGCCAGCGGGCATGCCTATTGCTGCGCGTGCAGCCGGCGCGATCTGGAACCGTTCGGCGGCATCCATCCCGCGACCTGTGTGGTCGCGGCAGAACCCGTAGCCGATGCCGCGTGGCGAATTCGGACGGACGATCAAGCTGTCACGTTCAACGATATCCGGCTCGGTCCACAGTCGTTCCGGCTGGACCACGACGGTGGTGACTTCGTGGTGCAGCGCCGGGAAGGATGGGCGGCGTACCAATTGGCGGTGGCTGTCGACGACGCGGCGCAAGGCATCACCGAAGTGGTGCGTGGTGCCGACCTGCTCGACTCAACGCCGCGACAAATTTTGCTGCAACGGCGGCTAGCACTAAGCCAGCCGACCTACCTGCATCTTCCGGTCGTGCTGGGCAGCGATGGCCGCAAGCTCAGCAAGCAGGATCGGGCAACGCCGGTCGATCCTGGCGACCCGATGCCGGCAATGCTGGCCGCGCTCGACGTGCTTGGCTTGCCCAACATTTCGGCGGCGGATCCGTCCACCGCGCTCGACGCTGCGCTGCATCATCCGGCGTGGTCCGCCAGTGCCGTCGCAGGCCCGACGGACGCCGCAAATGCCGCGATGCAGCGGGAAGTGGAAGCGCCGTTCGGGCACACTCTGAATCCAAACGCCGCCCACGAGGTCGGCCTCGATCAGCAATCCGAAAATAAAAGGAAACGGAAATGACAGCTCGCGTAGCCCTGGTAACAGGCGGTATTGGCGGCATCGGAACGGCACTTTGCAAGAACTTTGCGCGCGCTGGCCACAAGGTCGGCACCAACTTTCGTGACGAAGCCAAGGCGCTGGCCTGGCAGGAAATGATGCGTGGCGAAGGCTTTGAAGTAGCTATTGCCAAGGGCGATGTTTCCGACCCGGCCGCTTGTGAAACCATGGTCCGCGAGATCGAAAAGCAAATCGGCCCCGTCGACATCCTGGTCAACAACGCCGGCATCACTCGCGACACCACCTTCCATCGAATGACCGCGCAGCAGTGGCAGGAAGTGATCAACACCAACCTCAACTCGGTATTCAACATGACCCGCCCGGTCATCGAAGGCATGCGCGCGCGGCAGTGGGGTCGTGTCATCCAGATCAGCTCGATCAACGGCCAGAAAGGCCAGTACGGCCAGGCCAACTACGCCGCCGCGAAAGCCGGCATGCATGGCTTCACCATTTCGCTGGCGCAGGAAAACGCCAAGTTCGGAATTACCGTCAACACCGTTTCGCCGGGCTACGTCGCCACGGAAATGGTCAAGGCGGTTCCGGAAGACGTGCGCAACAAGATCATCGCGCAGATCCCGGTCGGCCGCCTCGGCGAGCCGGACGAAATTGCCTACGCCGTCGAGTTCTTGTCGTCGGAAAAGGCGGCCTGGATTACCGGCGCAAATATTTCCATTAACGGCGGCCACTACATGGGTTGGTAGTCGTTCGAGCGTTTGACTTGCGGCGGCGCAATGCCGTCGCAAGCTGCTGAATGGCGGCGCTTTTTCACTGGTGCGCCGCCGCATAGTCTGTTAGATTTGCGCTATGAAAGACCTTCGCATCATCAAGAAATACCCGAACCGGCGTCTCTATGACACCGAGATTTCCAGCTACATCACGCTGGAAGAAGTTCGGCAACTGGTGATCGACGGAGAAGCGTTCCAGGTTCGCGACGCCAAGACCAGCGAAGACCTGACCCGATCCGTATTGCTGCAGATCATCTCCGAACACGAAGACAGCGGTTCGCCGATGTTTACCACCCAGTTGCTGTCGCAAGTGATCCGCTTCTATGGCGACTCGCTGCAAGGCTTCATGGGCAGCTACCTCGAACGCAGCATGCAGACCTTCCTTGACCAGCAGCACCAGTTCCGCAGCCAGCTCAACAACATGATGGGCAAGACGCCGTTCTCGATGTTGAACGGCCTGACCGAACGCAACATGGATATGTGGAAAAACTTGCAACAGGGATTTGTTACCGGAAAACCCGGTGAGAGCGCCAACCAGCCTGCTTCGTCCAAGCCAGACAGCGTGCGCGCGGCACCCAAGAAGAGTGGCAGCAAGGGCTGATTGGCGAAACCAATACACGAGAAGACGCCCGGCAAATCCGGGCGTTTTGCTGTTTGGGCCTGCCCGGAATGTTCGTGTGAGCTTGCTACGCTATCCAAAATATTCCTTCGTCATTCCCGCGTAGGCCACGGCGGTTCGGAATAAATTGACCTCGTTCGTGGAACCCATTGCGGCGATGGGTCTACGTGACTTTTCGGGAATGGGCGACTTAACTATCGACAGCGGCACCTTCCGCGATTTCGTTCCCCCGGCGAAGGCC
>JBATAQ010000169.1:0-2916 GCA_049661925.1 Dokdonella sp. | reverse complement strand
CGACGGGCCTATAGCTCAATTGGTCAGAGCAGCGAACTCATAATTCGTTGGTTCCAGGTTCAAGTCCTGGTGGGCCCACCATTCAGTCATGCGGGACTGCGTTAGTCACGGTGGACGAGCTTGATCGGAAGCTATCTAGCCAAGACGGTCGCTGCATCTCCCGAAAACCCCATTGATGGCCGGGTTAGAATCCACCGAAGATCGGTTCGAGTGCCGCCATGAACGCTGTGTTTGTCACCCTGCTCGACTTCATCGGCACCTTTGCGTTCGCGATCAGCGGCGCAGTGGTGGCGACGCGACACCGGCTGGATTTGTTCGGCGTGCTGGTGTTGTCGTTCGCGGCGGCGACAGCGGGCGGCATGGTTCGCGACGTGATGCTGGGCCTGACGCCGCCCGTCGCGATCATTGACTGGCGCTACCTGGCGGTGTCGTCGCTGGCTGGGCTGGTGACCTTCTACCGGTACGGGCACGTGGATCGGATGCGCAACCCGGTGCAGCTGTTCGACGCGGTGGGCCTGGCGCTATTCGCAGTGATTGGTGCGGACAAGGCGCTGGCCGCGGGCGTGGGACCGGTGGGTGCCGTCATGCTGGGCATCGTCTCCGGCATCGGCGGCGGAATCGCCCGCGACCTGCTGGGGGCGCAGATTCCCTGCGTGCTGCGATACGATCTCTACGCAGTGGCAGCGTTCGCTGGCGCCGTGGTGGTGGTGGTTGGCGATGCCTTCTCATTGCCCCCGGCACCGGTGGAGGCAGTCGGCGCGATGCTCTGTTTTACTTTGCGCTGGCTGGCGATTCGTCGCGGATGGCGGCTGCCGTTGGCGGGTGGTAGTGCCTCAATCTAACGTCGCATGCCGCGAAGTTCATGCGCTTGCCAACCGGCTGCGCACCTTGATCTCGTTTTCGAGTGTGCGGTGCACGGGGCACTTGTCTGCGATTTCCAGCAGCTTGCTGCGTTCTTCGTCGGACAGGTCGCCTTGCAGGTGGATGACGCGATGGATTTCGTCGATCTTGCCTTCGCTGCTTTCGCAGTCGGTGCAGTCCTGCGCGTGGATGCGACCGTGACTGAGTCGTATCGAGACTTTTTCCAGCGACAGCTTCTTGCGCTGGGCGTACATGCGCAGGGTCATCGAGGTACAAGTGCCGAGCGCGGCGAGCAGAAAGTCGTAGGGCGTCGGGCCGGTATCGGTGCCGCCAATGCTTTCGGGTTCGTCGGCCAGCAGCCGATGCCGTCCGGCGCGCACCTGATTGGCGAACTGTCCGGCGCCGGTTTCGCTGACTTCGACGTGGCCCTCTTCCAACGCATCGGTCGACGGCGTTTCGTCGGCTGATGCCTCAACGTCGGGCAGGTAACGCCAGGCCCATGCTGCCAGTACCGACGCGGCGTATTCAGCATCGCGGCGCTTGCGCAGCAGGTGGTCGGCGTCGTCCAGCGAGATGAAGCTCTTGGGGTGTCTGGCGGCCACATAAAGTTGGCGGGCGTTGTCGATGTCGACGACTTCGTCAACCGGCGAATGCATCACCAGCAGGGCGCGACCCAGATGTTCGACGCGCTCGCGAATCGTGTTGGATTCAAGGTCATCGAGGAATTGCTTCTGGATGCGGAACGGGCGACCGCCCAGCTCGACTTCCAGTTCTCCATGTTCGCGAATCGCGTCGACCTTGTCGCCCAATTGCTTGCGGACATGCACCGGCTCGGCCGGCGCGCCGATGGTTGCGACGGCGCGGACTTCATCGATCTTCGAAGCTGCCGCCAGCACGGCGGCACCACCCAGGCTGTGGCCAATCAAAAGGGTCGGCGCGGTGTGCGTTTCGCGGAGATAGTCGGCGGCCTTCACGAGATCGGCGACGTTGGAACTGAAATTGGTATTGGCGAATTCACCCTCGCTCATGCCGAGCCCGGTGAAATCAAATCTAAGCACCGCGAATCCACGTTCGACCAGCGCCGTGCTGATGCGCGAGGCAGCGGCGATGTCCTTGCTGCAGGTGAAGCAGTGTGCGAACAGCGCGTAGGCGCGTGGTGCAGCGTCGGGCCGGTCGAGCCGCGCGGCGAGCAACTCGCCGGAATGGCCGGGGAACTGGAGTTTCTGGGTTTGCATGGCGGCTCCGGTCGGTTGGACGCGAACTGACACAGTGGGCCGGATGCTGGCCGGTGGCAACCGCGATGAGCCAACGCACCCAGCATGTTGATCACTCGAACGCGCAGCGATCGGCGCGGGTCCATCGTCCTCCACTCGTTCCGAGCTTGGGCTTTCCACGACGCTGATCCGCAGCTCAGTCGGCCCTGACCGCAGTTCGTCGCAAAGCGCTTTCGATTAAATGCCTGGCGCTGGTTTGATCGTGTCGTACGCGGACGCTGGTGTCCGTGATCTGCACGGGGCGTGATCATGACCATTCATTCCGGCGAGTTCGCCGTTGCCGATCAATCGGGCATCGAGCGCGATGACACTCGCATAACGCGTTCGTCACCAACGCGCGCGATACGGACGACGGACAAGTCTGCAAAGGCGCTGCATACCGCGGCGACAGCGTGGTTCGTCGTTACCGCGCTCGGCCAACTGATGTTCGTCATCTACATTGGCGGGTTCTATGGCGTGGCGACGGCGCGCGGTGATCTCGCGGCCTGGAGCAAGGTAATGCCGCATGGCTATGTCGCGGGCGACACCTTTGGCAACACGGTGGTTGGCTTCCATCTGTTGTTTGCGGCACTGATCACGTTGTCAGGCGCCGTGCAGTTGATTCCTGCCGTGCGTCGCGTCGTGCCGCGGCTGCATCGCTGGAATGGCCGCTTCTATCTTTTCGCGGCGCTGCTGATGAGCGTTGGCGGCTTGGTGATGGTCGGGACGCGAGGCACGGTCGGTGGCTCGTCGCATGTCGCGATCAGCTTGAACGCGGTGCTGATCCTGCTGTTCGGTGGCA
>JBATAQ010000168.1:0-44778 GCA_049661925.1 Dokdonella sp. | reverse complement strand
TCGCCTGCGCGAGCAGGAAGCACACCAGCAGCATCAAGGCACCAGCGATCTGGATAATTTCAATACTGAGGCTATCGAAAATCACGATCTGGTTTAAATCCTGGCAACGCGACGACGGATCGGCGTTGAATCAAGTGAATGGTCGCACGCGATACTCTGCCGAAAATGCTGACCTCGGTGCCGAAATCAGCAGCGACTTTGGCCTGACTCTGACCTGTGCCTCGATGCGAATCATGCATGACTCCGACGTCGCCTGCGACCTGCATCGACCGACTAGTCGATAGCGCTGGCTTGACCGTTGTTGCTATCGAATGGCCCATCGAAGATCAGGTCGAAGCGTGCGCGGACCAAACTGACGTAATCGTGTTCGAATTCCGTGTCCTCGAAAAATGTGCGACCGAGAATCACCATGCTGCCGTCGTTGACGTCATTTCCGATGGCGTGCAACTGGTTGTAGTCGCCGGTCTGGCCGATGCCATCGGGATCGGCAATCGTGTAACTGTTCCATCCGTCGTGTCCAAATGCGGGGTCAAGGCGACCGTCCGGCAACGTTCGGATCAAGGTGTATTGCGTTCGATGCTGTGGTGACAAGGGGACCGGCGTCGCTATCGTACTAACGATAATTCGATGATTCGGCAGGATCACGATGTCCGCGCGATGCTCGCCGGAGGGACTAATCGATACCTGTCCGGGCAGGTCGTACAGGTGCAAGCCAAAATCCGGAACGATCTGGCCGCTCACATCCAGGCGAGTCAGCAGGATGCAGCAACTCTGGCTGCCGTTGTTTGCACGGCCTGCTACCACCAGTGTGCCGTCATCGTCGAGGGTCAGCGCATTCGCCGTTAAGACATGGACGCCAGTCGCTGGCACCATGTCGACGAGGCCATCGGTACCCCATCCGGTATCCAGAGCACCACTCGAAAGCAGTTGTGCGACCACCAGATTGGTGCGGTTGGAGTCTGCGCGTGATCCGCCGATGAGGATGCGTCCATCGGGTCGAATGACGAGTGCATTGAGATCACGTGCACTGCTGGTCGAAGGGATGGCAACGTCAACGCTACCCGATAGACCAAAGCTGGGGTCAGGCGAGCCATTCTGGTCGAAGCGGTAGACCTTGATGGTCAGTGCTTCGCGGCCAGCAAGAACAAACTTTCCGGAAGAATCGCGCGCCAAATCGGCAGCGAAGAAGCCTTCAGTTGGCATCACGCCGGTGCCGAAGCCAGCCTCCACTTCACCATCATTCAAGATGTGTCGAAGGCAACTGCCTGACCAGACAATGGCGCCGCGATCTCCATCGTTGATCAGCCGGATATTCCGTTTCAGTCCACAGCCGGGTAACGTTATCCGGCCGCTGCCATCGCTGCCAAACGTTGCGTCTGGCGTCCCGACGCGCCACGCGCGCCCAACCCACACGCTGCCGTCTTCCAGCGGCGCAGCCCAGATAAACCTTCCATCCTCCAGAATGTCGAGGTCACCTGTGGGCTGCGTATTGTTGCCGCCATTCTGCTCGGGCTTGGCGATCACGACCTGACCGTTTAGGCCAAAAGCAGGATCGCGATCACCTTCAATTGCGATGGCATTGCTCGCCGCGAAAAGCGGGACCAGAATGGAAAGTAGCGTAAGTTTATGCATACAGAAATTCCTGCCTGGTCAGTCCCAATGCTTGCGGGATCCTGGTCGATCAGAACTGGCGACGTCCATTGCGCCGCTTTCCGGTTCTTGATCGTTCGCGATGGCATGGCCGGATGTCAGCTATCCATGTTCCGCTGCTCGGACGACTTGAGTTCTTCTGTCACGGCTTTGTGGGGCTCCAAGCGATCAGTCAATCGACTTCAAACGGATCGCTGGCATCGTCACATCAAGGGATCGGGTGATTCTTGTCGCTCAGTCAAACGTGTGGGCAAAAATCTCGTCGTGCTCCACGCTCATCATCATCTGTATGTTTCCACTCGGCGGGGTGTATACACTGCCACCGAACAGGATTCGACCTTTTTGCAACATCAACGCGCTACCTGACTGACCTTGCGAAGGACCATTGCCGATTTGCACGTCGTAGCGCTTTTTTCCGCCGATCCCGAAGCTTGTATCCACGTCGAAATTACGCTTCAGCCGCATCATCGTTGTTGTGAGGACGAAATCTTCGTCTTTACTGAGAGCCAGGATCACGTAATCGCCGTTGTCCTGCTGCACGATGTTCCGGCCCGAGTCATAGTTGAAAAGCGGATGGGGAGGATTTGGCCCGGAGTAATCAAGCGCGTATTGACGCGTTCCATTTAATCCGATGCTCGTGTCAAGTTGCCCATCCGACTGCCAGCGCATCAAGAATATGTCGGTCCCTGAGTTCACGTTAGTGGAGTTAATGGCGCCGATTTGTACGATGGAGCCATCATTGGTCATAAGCGAAGCCATTGTGTCAGGAGAAGCATTCACGCCTAGCGCAAGCTTGTGATTGACTTTGGAAATGCCGGCCGAGCTGTTGCCATAAGATGGGTCGAGCGCCCCGTTTGCCAGCAGCCGCACCACGTACTGCTGCTTCTGCACTTGCCCCTGCGGATTTTCCAAAATCACTCCCGTGATCAGGATTCGGCCATCTGCCATTTGATGCAACCCGTTCACTCCGCGGTGATCCCAAACTTCCCACTCGAACGCGATGACGACTTTTCCGGCAACACCGAATTCGGCTGCGGCTTGTCCCGCTTGGGTGTAGCGCGCGACTCCGAGACTGCGAGACGTCGCCGTTTCAACCGTTCCGGCGATGATGACATCTCCGTTTGGCGCGATGATCAGCTTTCGGGTCTGATCCTCGTTGTCGCCGCCTTTGTTGAATGCCACGCTGAGCACGCCGCCTGTTGCAAAGCTTGCGTCGAGATCGCCGTTCGGCAGAAAGCGATAGACCATGAAATCTACGCAACCGTTGATCGCGACGAGCAGGCGATTTTGTGAATCGACCTTGGCATCGGCAACTTCAAACCCCGCGCACGGTTGAATTACCGTGCGAAGACCCAGAACGCCGAACGTGACGTCCGCGACTCCATCTGTTTGCACGAGAAACAAGCTGAGCCGATCTGTGCCAGCAGTACTCATTTTTCCGATCGCCCAGATCTTGTGGTCCGGTCGTTCAACGATGGCTCCAATCGTGTCTTTCGCGTTGGTGGCGGGTGCATTCGGATTTGCATAGAAGCCATAGCCGGGAAACCCGACGTCGGTAAGGAAAGTCGGGTCAAGCTCGCCATCCGCCGCCGCGGCAACGGTGCCATAAGCCATGAAACCCAGCAGGATTGTCAGTATCAGCGTGCGCATTGAAAGATGCTCCCTTGATGTCTACCGGCACATACGCAAAAACGTGGTTGCAGGGATCATCGTGGAGAAAATTCAGCCACGAGACGCATCGATCCTGTCGGAACGACTGCGCGATACGTGGGCTCTAGGTCATGAACGACGAATGTGGTCATGTCGGAACCGGGCCGTTTTATGCATCGCACGGAAATTGCGCCGGGCTGTGCGGGAACCGTTTTTTTGCCGGGCTATCCCGGGTCGTCACCAACGGCCTCGATTTCCGATGTCATCCAACGTCTCCGGAAACTTCAATCCGGGAAGATTTGACCAGGGACTGCCGATCAATATCGGGGACCAAATCAATCTGATGAGCCTGATCTATCGATCCCGTCATGACACGACTGGTGCTGGGCTTTAGTCAGGGCATCTGCACCCCCATCTAGATCGTTGCACCTTTTGGAATGCCGCCATGCTCCCGCTTTCCGTTCTCGATCTCGCACCCGTGACCGTTGGCAGTACGCCATCGCAGACCTTTGTCAACACGCTGGACCTGGCGCAGCAAGCGGAGCGCCTGGGTTACCGGCGCTTCTGGTTGGCGGAGCACCACAACATGCCGGGCATAGCCAGTGCGGCGACGGCGGTGTTGATCGGTCACGTGGCCGGTGGCACCCGCACGATTCGTGTCGGTGCGGGCGGCGTGATGCTGCCCAACCACGCGCCGCTGCAGGTGGCCGAACAGTTCGGCACTTTGGGCTCGCTTTATCCGGGGCGTATCGACCTGGGCTTGGGTCGCGCACCCGGCACCGACCAACCGGCGGCGCGTGCTCTTCGCCGCTATTACCAGGGTGCGGAGGAGTTCCCCGCCGACGTGGTCGAACTGCTGGGCTACTTTGATCCGGTCAAGGATAGGCAACTGGTGCAGGCCGTGCCTGGCGCGGGTGTCGAGGTGGAGCCGTGGATACTTGGATCCAGCTTGTTCGGCGCGCAACTCGCCGCGATGCTGGGTCTGCGTTACGCGTTCGCCTCGCACTTCGCCCCTGCGATGCTGGATCAGGCCTTGGCGGTTTATCGCCGTGAGTTCCGACCATCGCGCTACTTGCAGCAGCCGCACGTGATGCTTGCTATCAACGTGGTAGCCGCCGACACCGATGTCGAAGCGGCACGTCTGTTCACTACCCAGCAGCAAGCCTTCGTAAATCTGCGTCGTGGGCGCCCGGGATTGGTTCCGCCGCCACTGGATTCAGCGGAAGCGTTCAATGATTACGCCGATGCGAACGAGCGCGCCGGCGTCGACGCGGCGCTTGAGTGCGCCGCCGTGGGTTCAGTCGCTACCGTGCGGAACAAGATGCAGGCGTTCGCGGAACGCCACCGGTCCGACGAATTGATGCTCACCACAAACGTGTTCGACCACGCCGCGCGAGTGCGTTCGTTTGCGTTGGCGATGGAGGCGTGGGGGTAGGGCAGCAATCAAGCGAAGAAGCTGAACCTGGGCTGTCTTTTTTACCAGGGCAGTTGATCACCCTTGGCGTGGCGGAAGCTGCCGGTCTGCGCAAGTGTCAGCTCATCAAGGCGTCTGACCAGTTGCGCTGCAGCCGCATCCGGGCTGATGTCGCCGCCACCACCAACCATTTCGGTCTGGACGTAGCCGGGATGTAGCAGCATCACCGCGATGCCACGATTTTTCAGGTCCAGCGCCAGCGACTTGCCGATCGCATTCACCGCAGCCTTCGACGCGCGATAGCCATAGTAGCCACCCGAGGTGTTGTCTTCGACCGAGCCCATGCGACTGGTGATGATGCCTACCTTCGCGCTCTTGGCCATGTGCGCGGACAGCGCTTGAACGGCGCGCAGCGGTCCGAGCGAGTTCACTTCGAACTGCTTTCGCATGCGCTCGAATCCGTCCTCGTCGATGTCACCAAAGGATTCCTTTGACAGGATGCCGGCATTGCAGACCAGTACGTCGATGCGGGTGTCGCCAAGACGCTTCGCCAGTTCTGCGAATGCGGGACCGTCGGTGACGTCAACGCCCGCTTCGACGCGTGCACCCGTCGCGGCGAGTTCAACGCTGACCTCTCGGCAGACTCCGATCACATCGTCGCCGCGTGATGTGTACAGCTTCGCAAGCGCCAGGCCAATACCGCGATTTGCGCCGGTGATGAGGATCGTGGACATGCTGTGCTCCAAAACGGAATGGGTTTTCATGATGTGGTGCGGCCGTGGCCACGATCAAGCTTGGCGGGATGCACCCTAGAACCTCGTCATCCCCGCGTTCGCGAGGATGACGTCGGGTTGGGAATTGCTGGCGGCGTCTAGCGCCTGAAGAACTCCGCCTGGCCACCCTTGTCGCTGAGCGCGGCATTGCCTGGGTTATTCGCGGTTGTAACGGCCGCGGTTACCGTCGACGCCTTCCGGCCTGCTCAAGTCCCGATCAGCACGTCCAGGGCGATCACGCCGGTCAAATCACCATCAGGAGAGTCACCCATGAGCGATCACGACAAGGTTTTATTCATCACTGGCGCCTCGTCCGGCATTGGCGCTGCGGTGGCGCGAATGGCCGCCAAGCGGGGTTACCGTCTTGCCTTGCTGGCCCGTTCGCCGGACAAGTTGCAGGCGCTGCGCGATGAAATCGGCGGCGATGCGATTGCCTGTAGCTGCGATGTCAGTTCGCCCGATGAGCTCAAGTCGGCCGTCGACGCCACGCTGAAGGTCTTCGGTCGTATCGATGCGGTCTTCGCAAATGCCGGCACCGGTGGCGCGCCGGGTGGTTTCAGCGCTGCCGATCCGGAGAGCTGGAAGACGATGCTGATGACGAATGTCTATGGCTTGGCGCTCACCTTGCAGACTACGGTCGATGCGTTGAAAAAGAGCAAGGGCCATGCTGTCATAACCAGCTCCGTCGCCGGCCGCCGGTCCATTCCAGGCTCGATGTACAGCGCGAGCAAGTGGGCCGCTACGGGTATCGGTCACGGCTTTCGCAAGGAGATTGCGAAGCATGGCGTGCGCGTCACGCTGATCGAGCCAGGCATGGTAGATACACCGTTCTTCGATGATCCCAAGCCTGACATGCTCAAGCCCGACGACGTGGCTCGCGCAGTGCTCTATGCGCTTGAGCAGCCAGCCCACATGGAAGTGCACGAAATGGTCCTTCTGCCGATGGCGCAGACGGATGAGAACCTGGTGCCGTGAGCCGCAAGAAACCTGAAGCTCACTTCGCGGGAGCAAGAACCCGGACCGATTGAGGTGTACCTCGGTCCTCATTCGCGGGGATGACGACATGGTTGTTGGTTGGCCATCCGGGTGGCACGGACATTTCGGACAGCAGTGCGCGACGGCGCGATTCGGGTCCGCTGCGCTGCCTATTCAGACCCGTAGCCCGGCACGCGCAGCGCGCCAGGGTTCGCGCGCCAAGACGGGACGAGACGACGTTCAAGTTTCGAGCGGATTGGCTCGCGTCGTGCGGCTGGCCCCGGCGCGCTGCGCGTGCCAGGCTACGAGGGTTGGCTTGGCCGTGGCGATGGCAGAGACGTCAGTGCAGCTCGGCTAGCGTTGGTGCACGCTGACGTTTTTTGTCAATCCCGCTCAAGCCTCACCGCGTCGCGCCCGCCATGCTTGCCGGCATACATCGCTGCATCGGAGCGGGCGACGGTGGCGTCGGTGTCCTCGCCGGCACGATAGGCGCTGATACCTGCAGAGAAGGTCACCCGGCAGCCGGCGATGGGCGTGTCTCGGACTGCGGCCTGAAGGCGCGTAATGATTTGCGCCGCGCCGTCAGCAGCCAAGCCCGGCAGCACGAACAGAAATTCCTCGCCACCCCAACGCCCAAACACATCGCCCGTACGCAGGCTGCGGGTCGCTGTCTGTGCGAACTCGTGCAACACGGTGTCGCCGTGGGCGTGGCCGTACTTGTCATTGATCTTCTTGAAGTCGTCGAGGTCGACCAAGCCCACGCAAAAACCAATCCCACCGTTGTTGGCTATCGCGGCGGCATCATCCAGCGCTTCGATGATCGACCGTCGGTTGGGTACGCCAGTGAGTTCGTCATAGGTTGCCAGACGCGTGACGTCACCCAGCGCTGAAGCCAGTGCGGTAGTCCGCTGCCGCAGTGCGCGGCGCATGCCTGACAGGCGCACTGCCAGAACACCCAACGCGGGCAGCACCACCAGCACCATCACCAGATTGTTGATGTCGTAGAGCAGCGGTGCAGGCATGGCGGTCTCGCCGGGACCGGCGAGTTCCGGATGGAAGTCCCGGATTGCCATTACCCCGATCAGAGCGCAGACCGTGAAAAGAGTTAGCCCGACGATCTGGCGACGGCGCAGGGAGAATGCTCCGAATATGAAAATGATCATCAGCGGCAGCAATGCCGATGTGCGCATGGGGCCGCAAATCAGGTAGCCACCCGCGACGGCGATCACGCCCATGAATAGTTGCCACATAGTCAGGGCAGGGTCGTTGAAGCGCTCGCTCCAGCCCGATCTCAGCGCAAGGTAACCCGTGCACAGCACGGTTACGACGAATCCAACCCACGTCAGCGCCGCAGTCTCGGACACCCAGCCTTGCACAAGCCCGCTAATCGGAAGGATCGCTGCGCCGAGGTAAACCAGGCCTGCAATCAACCATTGAACGATGCGGATACGGATCCGCCTGTCGCAGCTGAGGACGGTGTTCGAGAAAGCTGCACGGGCGCGAGAGATGGTCGTCATCACGCTTGATTGTAGAGCGAGCACCTTGAACAAGCAGCGAAACGTGGGTGCCGTTACTCCGTGAGCTGGATTGGACTGTTTCCTGCGGAGACCAACATTTGCTAACCGGGTGCGGTCGCATCCTTGATCGGGACCACGTTGCGGAATCTGTCGGCGTCACGGCGCATGGATTCTCATCTCCGTCTAAAGTAGAGGCTCGGCAACTCGCGTGAAGTGAGAACCATGATTTATTTGGTAGCGGCAATCACGGCAGCGATCCTGCTGTGGGCAATGTTTACCTTCAATCGGCTGGTGCGGTTTCGCAATCAGGTGCGCGCCGGATGGGCCGACATTGATGTGCAGCTGACCCGACGGCATGACTTGATACCGCAGCTGGTCGAATCGGTGCGCGGCTATGCGCTCCACGAGGCGAGCACGCTCGAAGAAGTCACCGCGTTGCGCACGAAAGCGATGGCCCTGAGCCGGCCCGGGCAACTGGCCGAAGTCGAGCAAGCACTCGAGCAACAACTCGGACGACTGATCGCGTTGCGCGAGTCCTACCCGGAGCTCAAGGCGAGCGAGCTGTTCCTGCAATTGCAGCGCGACTTGGTCGATGTGGAGGAGCATTTGCAATACGCGCGACGCTTTTACAACGGCGCCGCGCGGCAACTCAACGACGGTATCCAGCGATTCCCCGATGTGCTGATGGCGCGTGCGACGGGGTTTGCAGAAGCCGAGTTTTACGCCGCGGACGCTAACGATCGCGCCGCCCCACGATTGGACCTTTCCCAATGAACCTTCTTTTCGATGTCTCCCGCTTGCATAAGGCCAAGGCTGCGCTGCAAAAATTCGTGGAACAATCGCTGCTCGTCGCCTTGTGTGTCCTGTTGTCGCTCGCTTCACTTCCGAGCGACGCCAAGGCGGCCGAAGAGATCACACGCTATGACGTGCTGATTGAAGTCGCGGCGGACACCAGCCTCACGATCACCGAGCAGATCGTCGTCAATGCCGAAGGTAACCAGATCCGACGCGGCATCTACCGCGACTTCCCGACCAAATACAAGGACCGGCTCGGCAATCAGGTGCACGTCGATTTCCAAGTGCTCGACGTGCACCGAGATGGCAACGTCGAACCGTGGTTTACCGAACGCATTTCCAACGGCGTGCGGGTAAACACGGGCGGCGACCGCTTTCTTTCGGTCCCGGCAAGCTACGCATACACACTGCGTTACCACACTAATCGCCAGCTCGGCTTTTTTGACGACCACGACGAGCTCTACTTCAACGCGATCGGCACCGGCTGGGCATTTCCTGTCGAGTCCGCCACGGTGGAAGTACGGCTGCCGGAACCGGTGCCGACGGACTCGCTGAAGGCCGAAGGCTATACGGGTCCGCAGGGCGCGAAGGGCAGCAACTATCGTGCAAGCACGCCGCGTCCCGGCGTGGCTGCCTACGAATTGACCAGTCCGCTGCAAGCCGGTGAAGGTTTTACGGTGGTGCTCGGATTTCCCAAGGGCATCGTGCAAGCGCCTGCAGTCAGCACCAAGGTCGGCTGGTTCTTGCGCGACAACGCGGGTGCAGGCGTCGCGTTGTTTGGTCTGCTCGGCGTGCTGATGTTCTATCTGCGCCGCTGGTATCGATTAGGTCGCGATCCGGCTTCGGGGCCGGTGTTCCCGCACTACAACCCACCCGATGGAATATCGCCGGCGTTGCTGCGCTATGTCTGGAAGAACAATTATTCACCGCGCTGCTTCGCGGGCGATCTCGTTGAACTCGCCGTGCGCGGGCTGGTGGTGATCACCTCGGAAAAGAACTTCCTTGCCCAAGCCTGGTCGCTGCAACGGTCCTCGAAGCCGCTCCCGACCGACCTGCCACCAAGCCAAGTCGCATTGATTGCGCACCTGTTCAAGGCAGGTCCAACGATCGCTCTCCTGCAATCCAATCACCTCATTCTGGGCGCGGCCAAAGCGGCTCAAACAGCCTCGCTCAAGGCCGATACCAACCCACACTACATCGTGTCCAACATGGGAACCGTCGGCAAAGGCGTACTGATATCAGCGGCCGTGCTGGGGTTAGCTGCTTGGCTGGCGCACGGCAACGGGATTGTGGTGATCGTCGTGGTGGCGATCACGTTGCTCGTGATCACCATGGTGTTCGCTCGGCTGATGCAACAGCCGACCGCCGACGGACGCAAGCTGCTCGATCAGATCGCGGGCCTGCGTCAGTACTTGTCCGTTGCCGAGCGCGACGAACTGCATCGCCTGGCCGGCCCGGACGTGGCACCAGCCATCGATGCCGACCGTTACGAAAAATTGCTGCCCTACGCATTGGCGCTGGACGTGGAAGATGCCTGGACCAAACGCTTTATCAGCGTGGTGGGCGTTGCCGCTGCGGCGGAAGCGACCCGGCAGATGGGTTGGTACTCGGGCACCGGCATCAGCAATATCGGTGACGTGAGCAAGGCGCTAGGCAGCAGCTTGAGCAGTTCGATTGCGTCCTCAAGCTCGCCGCCCGGCAGCAGTTCCGGTGGCGGTGGTGGCGGTTCATCGGGAGGCGGTGGCGGCGGCGGTGGCGGCGGAGGCCGTTGACCAAGTGGTGGCTTCAGCAACGCGCTGCAACAACCGAAGATTGCTGAATCCACCGTAGCCCGGCGCGCGCATCGCGCCGAAATTGGTCGGGCTTTTCCTTGGCTCGGATGGCGACGCGCGCGAGTCGCGTTGCGCGGCCCCGGCGCGCTACGCGTGCCGGCCTACGAGGTGGTCCCCGGTCACTGCTACTGCCCAGGCTGGGCGCGACTGCGCGGCAGCACCCACAGCAACGCATCTGGCAAATCGCATGCCGCGATCCACTGCATCACCAATTCCATCTCACGTTCGGCGGGACTTCCTGATCAGGGGTTCGGCGTGCAAGTCATCATGGCAAGTCCCGATGACGGCCCCGAGCCGGGCACGGTTCCGACTGCACCGACTTCGGTGAACGATCCGCCGACGGCGAGGCGACCGTCCGGCAAAACAATCAACCGTGAAGGATTGCTGCCGGTGCCGCCGGCGACTTCAATCCATGTGTCACCAACCAGTTTGGCGAGGCGACGGATTGGTGCAGTGTTGTTGTCTGCCGTGAACGTACCGGCTGCAAACAACGCTGGGCCGCTGCCGTCGTTGTAAACCTCGAGGCTGCGCACCTGGGTGATGGGGAAACCCTGGCCGACCTGGGTCAAGCTGCTGCCGTTCCAGCGCGCGACTCCAGGCAGGGTTACCGTTCCATCCGCAGAGCGGTTGAACGATCCACCGATGTACAGGGCATCGCCGCTGCCGTCATTGAAAGTTTTCAGTGACATGCCGAAGCCTTGGGCACTACCAAGCCGGATCACGCCGCCGCCGACCGAGAAGAAACTGGTGCCGTTGAAGCCCATCAGGTTGCGCGACTCGGTGACCACCGTGCCGCCGTTTCCATCGGGCAGGCGGATACGGTCGAAACGTCCGGCAAAGTACAGGTTGCCGCCGAAACTCTCGGCCGCGAAGATGACCGGAGCGACCTGGCCTTCGAACTCATCGCGATAAGTCGTCCACGTCGTGCCATTCCATAATGTGAGCAGAGCCAATTGCGGAGAGACGCCGGCGGCACCGGCGATGACGAGCTGATTGTTCCAAACGGTGCCGGTTTGCGCGAAGTGCAATGGCTGCGCAAATGGCGACCCCGGCAAGGTTGTGGTCGTGGTGCCATCCCACGCGACGACGCCGCGCGAATCGGGGAGCTCGACGCCACCGAAGCGCACGCCATTGAACGTACCGATGACGTAGAGACGTTCGCCGCTACCGGCGTTGTAGGGAACAAATGATCCAAGGAAACCATCGGTCGTCTCGGTGGTACCGAGCGACGAGATCGCGTTCGTGCCCAGGTCGATGCGCCCTACACCGGCACTGACCCCGCCGAAGTTGCCGCCGAAGTAGAGCTCGTTGTTCCAGCGACCGATCGTGTTGAGTGATCCGCCCGGCGTGCCCAGTGCGGTATTCCAGCCGCACAGCGGTTGCGCGACGGAATCGAATCCATTCGCGAATACTGGCTTCTCGAACAAGTCGGCGCGGATCTCGCCACCTGCGAACGACGTCGAGTGCACATTGAAATAAGCGCCGCCGCGGCCCATGCCGTCGGTCAGCGCGGCTTCCGCCTGAGTAACGCTGCCCTGACTGGTGACGAACGAAGTGTTGTAGCTGCTGGCCAGACTCATGTCGAAGGTGTTGGTGTAGGTGCCCGCGTTGACTGCGGTCGGGAAACCCGGAAGCGTCGGTGTTTGCGTTGCAACACCGGCGCTTGATCCCGGACCAGCGGTGCAACAATGGATGTGGGCCGCCGCGACTGTCCCAAGCAGGCCGCTGAAGTTGACGTTGTGCGTCATGGCGTGAGTAATCGGGTCGTAGGTGATCGTGACCGTTCCGGTGCCCGCGCTGTTTACCGGCGGCACCTCGCTGCCGCCTGCCAAGGTGCCGTTGTAAACCACGGGTGCGGCTATCGCCGGCGCGATCGCGAGTCCTGTCAGGACCAACGCACTCAATATCGTCGTCGTATGGTTCGTCACGTCGCATCTCCACTTAAGGGTCTGTCCTGGAACGGACGGTTACGGCCCGATCTTAGGTCAAACCAAGGCTGGAAAACCCACGCTGGACGACACTTTTTCGCAAGGTTGTTCTCGGCGGCGGTTTCCGATGGCAAGGCCGATGAGCTGGAGCAGTGGTGCAACTGTCCGCATACGATGGATGCGCTTCGATGGATGGTTCATCGCGCGCACTTCGAAACGAAACGCAGCCTTTGCGGCGATGGATCGGGAACGTTCGGGTCGGTATGACTGCCGGCAGCATCACCGCCGGACGAGGCGTGGCCGGCACCTTCGATGATTCAGTACTGGCACCCAACCTGTGGGTCGATGAAGCAGCATGTTTTATCAGCAACGTTTCAGTCGGAAGAACGCGGACTGCTGGTCGATGCAGGCACCTTGCGTTGCAGCGCCTGAAGGATCTTCTGTCCGGCGCGTCCGTCCTGTGGCTGCATGCCCAGACGCTGCTGTTCGGCCACGATTGCGCGACGTGTCAGCGTGCCGATCATGCCGTCCGCTTCGCCGATAACGTGGCCGCGTGCCAGCAACAGGTCCTGCAGCTGCTTGCGTTCCTCGCGACCCAGTCCCGGATCATCGGTCGGCCACTTGGACACCAGCGGTCCGCCGCCGCGCAGCCGATCGGACAGCGTGGCGATGGCCAGCGCATAGCTCTCCGCGGCGTTGTAGGAATAGATGGCGTCGAAGTTGCGGAACACGATGAAGGCCGGCCCGGTGATGCCCGCTGGCAGCAATATCCCGGAGTGCCTGTCGGAGGGCGTGATCGCTGTACCGTCGACCCGTTTCACGCCACGCGAAATCCAGTCGTTGAGTGGGCGCTTGTTGCGGCGACCGCCCAGCGCGGCATTGAAGCCCGACGGCAGTTTCACTTCGTAGCCCCATGGCTCGCCGCTGCGCCACCCTGCCTTTTTCAGGTAGTTGGCGGTGGAGGCCAGCGCATCGGGAATGCTGCCGACCAGGTCGCGACGCCCATCACCGTCGCCATCTACCGCGATGCGCTGATAGGTGGTTGGCATGAATTGGGTGTGGCCGAATGCGCCGGCCCACGAGCCGGTCAGGCCATCTGCGTCCAAGTCACCTGATTGCAATAGTTTGAGCGTGGCGAAGAATTCGCCGCGGAAGAACGGCTGACGCCGCCCGAAGCACGACAACGTGGCCAGCGACTGCAGCAGCGGCCGCTTTCCGAAGGTCTTGCCGTAGTCGCTTTCCACGCCCCACACCGCCACGATGGTTTGCGCGTCGACGCCATATTGTCTTGCAACGCGGTCGAGCAGCGGGCCATGCGCCGCCAGCATGGCCTGCCCATCGCGCACCCGCTGCGTGTCGACCAGTGCAGCCAAGTAGTCCCAGATCGGCGTGCTGAATTCCGGCTGCGCATCGAGCAGTTCCAGCACGCTCATGTCCGGTTTCAACGTGACCGTATGGGCGTTGAAGGTGTTGGCGGTGATGCCAAGCGTGCCCGCCGCCGGGCGCAGCCCTCGCAAGCAGTCGTTGAAAGCTGCCTGGTCCTGCGGTTGTGCGTCCTGGGCCTGCGCAAGGCCCGCCAGTGGCATGGCCGACAGCACCAGTGCAAGGGTAGTGACCAAGGACTTCATCCGCATTCCTGACATCCACAAGGATCGTCAGTATCGGTCATCCCTTCTGCGCGCTGCCAGCGTGACAGGGCAGGGCTGCGGCGCTCGTGTTCAAGCTATGCGGAAGGAAACCGCCTCGGCCAGGCGCAGCGGCACGAGAGGCTCCGGCATGAAAATCGGGGAAGTCGCATGGGCCAGGCTGGACGACGCAAGGAGCTCGTGCACGAGGCGCGTGGTGCTATGCCCGGCCGACCTGGGGTCTCCGGGCCAATGTCACTGAGCACCACGATGCGCATTGCGGGCCTATTCATTCGGAAATTCGCGTGCATCGATCCGACCGGTCTTGCTAAGCAGGATGCGGGTCTATGGTCTGTATCCTGCCTGCACTCCGACGGAGGACTCGTCGGCTTACTTCGCACACTCCGAAAAGAACCGGAGCATTTGCGCGGAAGCATCAGGACCAGTCGAGTCCGTGTAGCTGCCGGACGCATCACCACCAGACCATGCGTGGCCAGCGCCTGCGATGATCCAGTGTTCGGCGGCGATGCTGCCGTCCGCCAAGCGATGCACGGTACGAGTGTAATGACGACCGCCGGCAGCGATGCCACGCTCGACGTTTGCGCCTTTCGCGGCAGCGGCATCGACGCCATGGTCGGCGAGGCTTTGTGCGATCACGCCGTGGCCATTGCCTGAGTGCACGGTGCTGTCCCTGTCGCCATGGAATACGATGGCCGGCACCGGTCGCGAGGTGCTATTCGTCGCGATTGCGACGCGGCGTGATCCGCCGCTGCGCATTGCGGCGAAGGCGGACGGCACATCGCTGGCGAGACCAATCGGCAATCCCGAGTGAACGCCAATCGCCGCAAACAAATCGGGATAGGTGTTGGCGAGCACAGCGGACATCGCGCCGCCCGCTGACAAGCCGGCAACATAGACGCGGCGCTCGTCGAGATGATGCGTGGTGATCAACTGGCGTGTGAGTGCGGCAAGCAATGCGGGCTCGCCGCTTCCGCGCTGCTGATCGCTGCTGCGAAACCAGTTCCAGCAGCGGTTGGCGTTTCGTGATGACGATTGCTCCGGGTAGGCGACGACGTAGCCATGCGCACCCGCAAGCGTGTTCATGCGGGTGCCGCGTGCGAAATCGTCAGGCGACTGCGTGCAACCGTGAAGCATCAGCAGCAGTGGTGCATTTGCAGTATCGAGACCGGCGGGAACGTACAGTTTGTAGTCGAGCTCGCCGCCATCGCCGACGTGGCGGCGCGAGTCGAACGCGCCTTGTGTGCGTGAAGTCGCTGTCGATGGGTCGTCGCGCTGGTTCGATGTGTCGACGCGATCAACGACGACGAACTCGCCATCGATGATGTCCGACTCTGCGCGTGCCGATGTCCCTTGAAACCCATCGTCGTTGCGCGCAGGGGGCGCTCCCCCGGCGCTCAGCCCTAGCTGAATCGCGCGCGTCGCAGCCTGCAGATCGCCGGACTGCATCAGGCGCATGGCATGTTGCAGTGATGGATTGAGTTTTGTCATTTACGGTCCTGTTAGTGGATGCGATCAGCCAACGCGGCCTTGACCGACGCACTGGCCTGCAGCACGCCGAGTACGGCGATCGATTCGATGGTGTCGGAAGCGAGTTCGGGTGACACGTCCGCGGCGATGCGTACGAGCCCGAGTGCCTGGATACGTAGACGCTGGCCGGCATCTCGCGCTGCTTCAAGATCCCGGCGCGAGTAGTCCTGCAATCCAAGCACCAGCGTGCGTCGCGCGACACTTTCCTTGAGCACGTCGGTATGGACCGTCAACTGGTTGCGTATGGCCGTGCGGATCAGATCGGTGCGGTTCGAGTAGAAGCCTTCCTGCACGAGCAGGTCGATATGGCCGAGATCGACAACACCAAGATTGATCGTGATCTTTTCACTGTCGACGGGAAGGCGGGTACGTAGTTCGGCCATGGGGAGGCTCTGGAGGGGGAAGGCGGCGTCATCTTATAACCATCCCTGTGGATGGTCAAGGGATGGTTTCCAGTCGATCACTCCGCCCTGTGCTTCTTGTTTGCCGGAATATTTTGCCGCCCCGTACTGGTTTCGTCCCTGCGCTGCGTCGATGGTTTGACATGCGCGACTCACAGTCGCTCCCAATTTGCCGCGCTCAAACGATTCGGTCATCAGCGCACTTTCGCGAGGATGACCACAACTTCTCGACAACTGCCGAATCGGCTATCGGTGCTGCTGCCTAGCGGACGTCGCTACGCACTTGCGCGTGGCTGATCAGCGCGAAGATCAGGCTGCCGCCGACGACGTTGCCGGCGAGCGTCGGCAGGCCGAAGTGCAGCACCGCGTCGGCAAACGTGGTCTCGCCTGCAAACACCATGTACATCGCCTCGGCGGAGCCGACGATGATGTGGGTGAACCCGCTGATCGCGATCAAATAGGTGCAGATGATGATGATCGCCAGACGCGACTGTTCGGTGGCGGCCATCATCCAGACCATCATTGCGATGATCCAGCCCGCCAATATGCCCTTGCTGAACATTTCGAAGGGCGTGTTGTGCATCAACTCGCGACCGATCTCGAGGAAAGACGCCTGCGTGGCGGCATCGAACTGTTGCAGCTTCAACAGTCCCAGCGCAAAGGCTGTCACCCCAAGCAGGTTGCCGACCAGCACGACACCCCAGAGTCTCAACAAGCGGCCGACTTGATGCCAACTGGGCGAAGTCATGACCGGCAAAACCACAGTCAGTGTGTTTTCGGTGAACAATTGCTGGCGCGCGATGATCACTACGATGAAGCCGAACGTGTAGCCGAAGCCTTCGATGAGGAATCCCGCAGGAAAGTCCTGCACGTAGCGATGCAGAACAGCGCGTGCCAGGAATGAAAAGCCCATCGACAAGCCGGCGGCCAGCGCCGACCAGGCCAGCGCAGCGACCCCACGTGACAGCTCCTCTTGCCCCACTCGGCGGATGATCTCGTGCAGCACGGCTGCGCGCGGCGGACTCTTGTCCTCCACCGTTTCGTGCTCGTCACCGGACAATGCAAACCCGCTGCCAGACTCTTCCTTCAGGTTTTCGCGGACCTGTGCTTCCTGCTGCGCATCAAGTTCCTTATCGGCCTGCATTCTGGGGTCGCTCTGCTGTTCGCTGTGCATGTGATAAGTCTATCTCCGGGGGTTGAGGCGCAGTGCCGCACGCATAGCATGCGCGAAACGGGGCAGTTCCGTGGGAGCCAATTCCGAAAACGAGGTCGAAAGCCGACCAAGGCAAGACTGCCCTCATCGATCCTCACGCGGCGGTCAAATAGCGCTTGATTCACGCCATGACACGGGGAACGGGGTAGAACCCAACCGGTGTCGATGTCTGGAAGAGTACCGATGCTCGCGGCGTTACCTTGCGGCCAGGCCATCGCAATACTTCGTCGCAGTCCCTGGCGAACAATGGCGGCTTTGCTTCGGTGCGCAGTGTGGGCCGCGACTTCGACCTGAGCAACGCATAGTCAATTGATACGTAGAAAAAATGCAGTTGTCCCGACGCTTCAGGCTCGCGCTGATTGGCTGCTCAGGGACGTTGCCGCACATCAATTTGAGAAGGAATCTCAGCGCCGTCCAGCCAACCGCACAGCCCCGGCTCATCAAGCAAATGGGTGCGCAGGAATGCCACGGTTGATGAGCGCATGAAGGCGTGGGTCACAGCAATGGAGAGCGTGCCGGTCTGGCAAAACTGGCAAGCGAACCCGCATTGGTCTCGGTTGGTGACGAAATCGGTATGCGATGCGCCGTTTAGCGTCCATTCGTAGGCGGCGGGTGTGCTCGCCGCCGCATTGAAAAAATTCTGGTAGTTGAGCGCCAGCGGCGCACATGCCTGAAACGTTCCGTTTCCATCAAGCAACTCCCCGGCAATGCCAAAGGGGATAGTTTGCTGATCGATACCAGCCGGCAGGATGTTTGGCTGGCCTGAGCTTCCGCCGGCGCTGTTGACCGGATCGAATGCGTAGACCGCATCGATACGACTGTCTGCATCCGCCGCCATCACGGCTATCTTGCCGCCAAGACTGTGGCCGGAAAGCGCCAAGCGCGTCCCGTCGACGGCTACCGGCAATGCTGCGGGAACCAGTAAATCCGTGAGCACGGCGCTGACATCCAGCGCCATGTCCGGATGCGATGGCGAAAATAAACTGCTTTCTGGATCGACCCGTACCGCGACGAAGCCCCATGTCGCCACATGCGTCATCAGTGCGGCATAGGAAGCGGAGGAAATCTGAAAGCCAGGCACAAAAATCATCAACGCTGGTGGGGCTTGCGTGCCGGTTGGATAGACGGCTACCCATGGCGTGCTTCGGCCTTGTCTTGAGGTGACGCCGGATCGCGTTTGCGTGGCGAAGGGACCAGGCTGCGCCAATTGTGTCGTCGATAGTGAAGGGTCAAAGTTGCTGATGAATAACGCATCCACGTCGGGACAGGTCAGTGTTCTCGCTACTCCGGCGGATTCGTGGAGCAGCGCGCTCGACGCCACCAACAGGAACGATAAAAAATGGTTGATATATCGCGGACGCAGCATTTCGAAAACTCTTTTTGAAAGGCGGCGAATGGTGTCGCCGAGTGGTTCGAGTCGGGCCGAATATACCCGGATGTTGCGTCTCCAGCGCCTCATCAGCGAGGTCGCCTAGACCAGCAGCTACCACTCCAGCATGATTTTTCCGATGTGCTCGCTGCTCTCCATCAGTGCATGCGCTTTGGCCGCGTCGCGTGCCGGGAATGTCTTGTAGATGATCGGCTTGGCGCGGCCCGATTCCATCAGCGGCCAGACATGCTCGTGGAGTTTTTTGGCAAGGTCGGCCTTGAACGCAACGGATCGCGCACGCAGCGTCGATCCAGTCAGCGTCAGCCGTCGGCGCATGATTTGCGAAACATCGATGTCGGCCTGCTTGCCACCGAGGGTGGCGATGAAGACCAATCGGCCATCATCAGCCAGCAGATCGATTTCACGCGGCACGTAGTCGCCGGCAACCATGTCGAGGATCACGTCGACGCCACGGCCATCGGTGTGCTTTTTTACTTCTTCGACGAAGTCCTGCTCGTGATAGTTGATGCCGTGTGCACCCAGTTTTTCGCAGGCTGCGCATTTTTCAGCGCTGCCTGCTGTGGCGAAGACGCGATGACCGAACGCGTGCGCCAGTTGGATGGCAGTTACGCCGATGCCGCTGGATCCGCCTTGCACCAACAACGATTCCGGCGAGCCATCAGCAGCTCTTGCGAGATGCCCGCGATCAAACACATTGCTCCACACGGTGAAGTAGTTCTCCGGTAGCGCGGCGGCTTCGGTCAGTGACAAGCCGTTTGGCACGGGCAGGCATTGCAGCAATGGCGCGACGGCGTATTGCGCATAGCCGCCACCGGTCAGCAAGGCGCAGACGGCGTCGCCTTGCTTGAGCCCGAAGGGATTCTCACCGCTGAAATCACCTTCGACCAGTTCGCCGGCGACTTCCAGCCCGGGCAGATCGGAAGCGTCGGGTGGCGGCGCGTAATTGCCCATGCGCTGGAACACATCCGGGCGATTGATGCCGGACGCCGCCACCTTGACCAACACTTCGCCCGGTCCCGGGCAAGGGAGGGCGCGCTCGGTAAGCTGCAACACGTTTGCCGGCCCAGGCTGGGTGATTTCGATGGCTTGCATGGTGGTCATATCGACTCCGTTTGATGGCAACGAAAGCGCGACTCAAAGAGCGTGTCAGAGTGCGCTGCCGCTCCATTATCCAGGCCCAACCGGACCGCCACCCCGTGAAGATCACCGGAACCTCCGGGAAGAAGGTCACGCTGTTGGACCCATCTTCGCTGGTCGCGGCCCTTCAACAAACTGCGGCGTGAACCGCAGCGTACCGTAACCTTCGCCAGGATTTGAGCTAGGCAGGTGCATCTGCGTCCGGCGTGCGACTGCGGGTGTCGTCGGCAATCCTTCCATCCGCGAGGGTGATCGTGCGATCGCAGCGATCAGACAGTTTTGCATCATGGGTAACCAGCAGAACGGCGCAGCCAAATTTGTCGTTGAACTTGCGAAACAGGGCGAACACTTCTTCCGCGGTCTTGCTGTCGAGATTGCCGGTCGGTTCGTCAGCCAGCAGCAGGGCAGGGCGAGTCACCAGCGCTCGCGCTATTGCGACGCGCTGCTGCTGTCCGCCAGAAAGCTGATCGGGTTTGCGTTCGGAAAAGGCCGCCAGACCAACTTCACCCAGCAGGCTATGGCCAAGATCACGTTGCTCGGCTGTCGGCTTTCCGTGCGCGACCATCAAGGGCATGAGGACATTCTCCAGCGCGGTGAAAGCCTGGATCAGATGATGGAACTGGAACACGAACCCGATCGTGCGACCGCGCAACGCCGTGCGGCGTGCGTCATCCATCGCGCGGGTCGCTTCACCCAACACCTCGATTTCGCCGGCGGTCGGTGTATCGAGCAATCCGATCAGGTTGAGCAAGGTGCTCTTGCCCGAGCCGGAGGCACCAATCAGAGCGGTAAAGTCGCTACGCTGCAGGCGCAGGTCGATGCCGTGCAGCACTTCCACCTCGGTAGGCAAGCCGACGTTGTAGCTCTTCGTCACGCCGTTCAGGCGCAGCACTTCCTGGTGCTGGTCGTGGGCGGGGCTATCAGACATGGCGGATTGCCACCACCGGGTCGAGATGAGCCGCGCGGCGTGCCGGGATCGACGCCGAAACGATGCCAGTCAGTGTAGCCAGCAGGGTCGCTGCAACGAGCAGGGCAGGGTCTACCGGAATGTAGAAAAGCCTTGGCCCGAAGTTGTTGAAGACCCATACCAGCGCATAGCCAGCGACTCCACCCAGCAGGGAACCGAGCAGACCGAAAAGTGCGCCCTGGATGAGGAACACGCGCAGCATCTGTGATCGCGTAATGCCGATGGCACGCAGGATGCCGATCTCGCGGGTCCGCTGGACGACGCTGACCGAGAGCACGCTGGCAATACCCAATGCCACGCTGAGGGCGACAAACACGCTGATCATGCGCGTGGACAGGCTTTGGCTCTGCAAGGCGTTGAGCAGCTGTGCATTGGTTTCCATCCAGCTTTCGACCTTCTGCCCGGTCAGGCGTCCGATGCGTTTTGCCATGCTGTCAGCATTGAAGATGTCGGTCACGGTCATGTCGATCACCGTCGCGGCACCGGGAAGGTTGAGCAGGGATTGGGCCTGGCTCATGTCCAGGTAGACGTAGCGTGCATCGAGTTCACGCACACCCAGTTCAAAGATGCCGGCGACATTCAAGACGCTGTCGCCGCCTTGTCCGGTTTGCAGGCGCAACTTGTCGCCTACGCTGACGCCGAGTTCGATGGCCAGTTGCTTGCCAATCACCGCGTTGCCTGCGCCGACCCGGAACACACCGGCAATGATGTCCTCGCTGATCGGCAGGATGCGCTGGTAGCGTTCGCTGTCGATGCCGATCAGGGCGACCGATTCCAGCGCTTCGCCGCGGCGTGCAAACGCAGGGCCCGAGATGATCGGCGAGACGGCAGTCACCTGCGGCAGGGCGTCCAGCACATCGCGCAACTGCAACCAGTTGTTGATGGAGCGCAGCCGCTGGGCGCGCTTGCTCTCGAGTACCAGTTGAACGCTGCCATCGAGTGGCGGCAGGACGCGATTGATCTCGTCGGGCGCCGACAATTTGATGTGCGCCTGGGTGCCCAGAGTGCGCTCGATGATGTTGCCTTGCAGGCCGGTGATCAGTGCAGTGATGAAGACGATCACGGCAACGCCGACCGCGATACCGACCAGGATCAGGGTGCTTTGCGTGCGGCCTTCACGCAGGAACTTGGTGGCGATGGTCCATTCGGTCCACATGCCCGTCACTCGAACTTGATCGGCGGTTCACCTTCGGTCGCCGGATCCGTTCCCTCGAAATTGGCTACCGCTTCAGTGCGCGTGCGCACCCGGCTGCCGTCGACGAGTGAAGGATCGGCACTGCCCAGCACGAGATCACCTTCGGCGAGGCCGCTGGTGATCTCGGTCAGGGCCAGGCCGCGCAAGCCGAGAGTCACGTTCGTGCGTTGCGCCCGTCCTGCGTCGACCTTCCAAAGTTGCGCACGACCTGCATCGACATTTTCTAGAGTGTCGTTGGGAACGACCAGGGCGCTTTCGCGCCGACCGGTTTCGACGTTGACAGAAACCGTCATGTCCTGGCGCAGGAACTCGGGTACCGGTTGCAGGCTGAGGCGTATGTCCACGCTGCCGCGTTGCGCATCCACCGCCGGGGCGATGAAGCTCAACGTGGCCGGAAACGGGCGGTCGGGATAGGCATCCGTCACGCAGCGAGCGGGTTGCCCCAGGCGCAAGACGGCGAGATTCTTTTCATCGACCGGTACCAGCAACTCGGTTTGCCCATCGCGGGCGATCTCGAAAAGCACGCGGCCCGGCTGCACTACATCGCCCGGTTCGGCATTTCGTGTCAGTACGGTGCCACCGACCTGTGCGCGCACCATAGTCTTGTCCAGTGCTGCGCGCGCCGCGGCCAGGCGTTCACTGGCGGCGACTTCGCCGGGATTGCCACTGGCGAGGGAATCTGCCGCCAGCTTCGCCTGCTCAAGCGCCGCGCGCGACATGGCTTCCTGCTCAATGGCCTGCTCCATCACTTCGCGGGCAATCAACTGGCGCTGGAACAGATCGCGCCGGCGGCTTGCTTCACGGCTGGCCTGATCGAGCTGCGCCTTGGCCCGACGCAAGCTGGCATCAGCCTGCGGTTTGCTGGAATCACGCAGCTCGGCCAGCGCGGCTTCTGCCTCGCCTGCACGGGCGGCGAGTTCATCGGCTCGAATCACCGCCAGCACATCTCCGGCCTGCACGCTGTCTCCCTCGCGTACGCGCCGCTCGACGAGTACGCCCGCAATCTCGGCACCGACCTGCGCACGCGATGCCGATGCCACGCGCCCGGTCGCAACCACGGTCTGTACCAGTGGTTGAAGGCGGATGCGGTAGGCTGCCAGTTCTGGTCCTTGCAACTTACGCAGCAGGCTCCAACCAGCCAACATGACGATAGCGACGACTACCAGCAGGGTAATCGCTTGCTTGCGGGAAACCTTCAAGCTGACCTCCGAAGGAATGGGAGCGGGCGGCGTCGTGACCACGACCCTGCACGAAGATGCGGGAGTCATGCACGCAGCAGGCCGGAATGGATGCGCGTGGATACGGTGCGATCATAAGTCGACGTGTGCCTCCAGCAACACACATCGTTGCGCATGTTGCCATGCTTGCCCGACAGCGCATGCTCGTCGAAACCGCCGATGAGTTGAATGGCGTTGGCGTCGCACCGAATCGCGCGTGAAACTCAGGGTGCTTCCCAGCACACGATGGACCGTAACATCCGCCCGATGTGATTCGCGACGAAGATCACATTCATCAGCGTATGCGCCAGGATTTCGGTATGCGCCCCCTTGCCAACACACGCCAAAAAATTTCGTGCTGCCCGTAGGGGCCGCCCGCCCTTCCCGTACCAGGGCCCGCAGGTGTGCAGTGACCGTTTACCCGTCCGCACGCGACACGTTGCACGCCACCAAACAGTGGTTCGCCGACAACCGGGTCCAACAACGGTAGCGCATTGCTTCATTCCCGATGTCGTTCGCGCGTGGTCTTGATCCATGGTCTCAGGATCAACGTACCCGGTACTCCGCACTGCTGTAGGAAAGCGGGGTAAGAGCCGAGCTCCAGAAAAAGGGACTCGGACTCCTGAGGTCGGCGGCGCTACCATGCGGCCATGACTTCGCAAGCTCTCGCCGCTATTGTCCTGTTCTGCACCCTGTCCCTGGCTATGTCCGCGTCGTCATCGGAGTCGCCCATGCGTCCCCTCGTAAATTTCGACAAAAGCCCGCAGGAACCGCGCTGGGTCGCGGTCAATGATGGTGTGATGGGCGGCCGTTCGAGTGGCGGCCCGACGGTCGCCGACGGAAAGCTGGTCTTCAGTGGCGAGCTTTCGCTGGCGAACAACGGCGGCTTTTCTTCGGTGCGCAGCGTGGGCCGCGACTTCGATCTGAACGACGCCGCTGCGGTGGTCCTTCGAGTGCGCGGTGACGGCCGCCGCTACCAATTGCGGCTGGCCACGGATGCCCGTTATCGAGGTATGGCCGTGTCATACGGCGCCGCGTTCGACACGACAGTCGGTGAGTGGACCCTGGTGCGTGTGCCACTGGCGTCGCTGGAGCCCACGGTGCGCGGCTCACGTCTGCAAGGCCCACCGCTGGACCGGTCGCAGGTGCGCGAGATCGGCTTGCTGATCGCGGACAAACGCGAAGGCGCGTTTGCGCTTTCCGTTGATTGGATTGCCGTGGAGTAGCTGCGCCAGAAAAACGGGCTGCAATAGCTGGTTTCCCCGTCGCGATTGAAGGGGGGCGTGGGTAATCACGTTGTGGCTTGGGAGCGCGGCCAGACCCCACGATCGGCAATGCTCAGCGAGGCTGCGATGAGTGCTTTCAACGTAATGACGACCCTTCTGCTGGTGTCTGAGTCAGTATCCGGTATTTCTGATCACCGCCCGGGCGTGATGCGCTGAGGCGATCGGGTTGTGTTGTCTCTCAAGCGAGACGGCGTTGTCGACAGACCATGCGGGCCAAGTCATGTGGGATTGTGGACTCCGCTGATCCTTGTTTGACGCTGATCGGCGTTGCTCGTTGATCGGCGTTGCTTGTCGATGGCGGGGCGGCTGCATGCCGCGGGTTGTTTGCGCAAACGCTGTCTGTCGATAGCCCCCTGCGCGCGTGTAGACCTTTCGCCAACAAACCAGGATGGCGTGACCAGTGGGTGCGCACCCGGAGCGAGGGTTGGTTTGCGCGCACGCTGTACTGGTGAAGTTGCCATGACGTTGCCGCGACGTTACCGCACCGGGTTGAGATCAATATAGCGGCTGGCCGTCAGCAAATGGCTATCGGAATCCGCAAGGCGAGGTTTGAAGCAGCCTTGCAACAGAGGCCGGTGCAGCGATGGTGGTGGGCATGGCCTGCGCTCACGCATCGCCCGTTAAAGGCCTCCAGCGGGGTTAGAACTGGCTGACTTTCTCGGTTCCCCGATCAGAGATCAGTCGAGATTTCGCATGTGTTCGGCAAAGGCGGCGATTTTGGCCTCGACTTCGGCACGCAGGCCGACGTCGGGAATGTTCTCCTGCAGCGACTTGTGCGTCGAGCGGGTTTGACTGTCTTCAAAGGCTTGGCCGAAGCGACATGGTTTCAGATCGCGAAACGACTGCTCGATCTGCATGGATTGGGTGAACACGCTCATCTGTCGCTGCGCACTGATTGACCGAGGGAATTTGGGCGGAAACCTCAGGCTTTGATCCCGGGTTTCAGCGTGCCACCGACAGAACGACCCCCAGCTTCGTTCCGCTGGCAAACACACCATTGCTGCGAAACGGCCATGACCGAAGAAGGCCCGACAGATGCCGGACCTTCGGGTGGCGCGCGGTAGAAAACACCGCGACGCCAAGAGATTACAGCTGGGTGAAGCGCAAGTAAGGGCGGATCTCGTCCCAACCCTGCGGGAAAAGGGTCTTGGCTTCGTCATTCTTGATCGACGGCGGAATGATTACCTTCTTGCCCGGACGCCAGTCGGCCGGGGTTGCCACCTGGTACTTGTCGCCGGTCTGCAAGGCGTCGATAACACGCAGGATCTCGTCGAAGTTGCGGCCCACCGACATTGGATAGGTCATCGTCAGACGGATTTTCTTGTTCGGGTCGATGATGAACACCGCGCGCACTGCGGCAGTACTGCTCTCGCCGGGGTGGATCATGCCGTATAGCTGCGCGATCTTCTTGTCGGCGTCGGCGACGATGGGGAACTCCAGCGTGGTGTTCTGGGTGTCGTCCACGTCCTTGATCCACTTCAAGTGCTCCTCGACCGAGTCGGTCGACAGACCCAGCGGCTTGGTGTTGCGCTTGGTGAACTCGGGCGCCAGCTGCGCAGTACGGCCCATCTCGGTGGTGCAGACAGGAGTGAAGTCGGCCGGATGGCTGAAGAAGAACACCCAGGAATTTCCCGCCCATTTGTGAAAATCGATGTCGCCAGTGGTGGTCGCGATCTGGAAGTTCGGTGCGGTATCGCCAAGTTTCAGGCTCATGTTGATATGTCCTCTGGTTGGGGAAAGTGCTTCGATAGAGTCAGACTAGTCCTATATTAGAAATTAATGAAGTACGAATTTTCGATTGAATGGATTGATGCAGGCTATCGTGCTGAGTGAGGATTGCTGTGTCGGGCGATGTTGCGAAGGCTTGATCGCGTTCCCGCCGTGATCTGCCATCTGTTCGGCGGAATGCTCGCGCAAATGCTGGCGAGCCAGGATATCTCTGCGGTGAAGGTCGCGATCCGCCCGACAGGATTCCGAGACGTGATCCCGCTGCCATTATCGGCACTCAAGTAGGCCTGGTCGGCACTGCGCAATCCGAAAAACCTACATCGCGCCGAGTTTCTCAGCTTCAGTCACTTCCGCTATGCGTTTGCGACCGCCGTCAGCGAAAACGACGCGCGACAACTCTACGAGAGCTCGATCACACCGTTCCGCCGGCGGTGGCGAACGCTGCTTTCCTGGTACGAAAGAAAAACTCGGGCCTCACCGCGTATACGGAGAGAAAACGACACGGTCACGCTCTGACCATCGAGAATGATTGGCGCATGGTCGTCCTCAGATATCGTCACGGAGTTTCCACGCCGCGCGTCCTTGCGTAACAAAACCGGGGCCATCTCGCTCTGCCCCGATGGTGGCTTCCTATGACTTCGCGCGCTCAAGCATGGCCAACACAGCTTCGGCAGCGGCTTCCGAAGACGCCGGATTCTGGCCTGTGATCAGGTTGCCGTCGGTGACCACGTGCACCGCCCAGTCGCCTTTCTTTTCGTAGTTCGCGCCGTTGGCCTTCAGCATGTCTTCGAGCAGGAATGGCACGACATCGGTCAGGCCCACCGCAGCTTCTTCGCTGTTGGTGAAGCCGGTGACTCGTTTGCCCTTCACCATCGGTGCGCCACCGGCGCTGCACGTCTTGCTAAGTGCGCCGGGTGCATGGCAGACGAGTGCAATCGGCTTGCCGGCGGCGAACGTCGATTCGATCAAGCCAATGGAATCCTGGTCGTTGGCCAGGTCCCAAAGTGGGCCGTGGCCACCTGGGTAGAACACCGCGTCGAAGTCGTTGTTCGCGACATCGGTCAGCACAAGTGTCGATGCGAGCGCGGCGGTCGCATCGGCATCGGCACGGAAGCGGCGGGTGGCGTCGGTCTGCGCGTCCGGTTCGTCGCTCTTGGGGTCGAGCGGCGGTTGCCCGCCCTTGGGTGAGGCGAGCGTGATGTCAGCGCCGGCATCCTTGAACACGTAGTAGGGCGCAGCGAACTCTTCCAGCCAGAAGCCGGTTTTCTTGCCAGTATCGCCGAGGCGGTCGTGCGATGTAAGAACCATCAGGATTTTCATTGGACACTCCGGGTAAGGGGCGACCATTCTGCTTAGGGTCTGCGCAACCGAATCTAAACCCGAGACGAAGTGTGTCTATTTGGAGACTCGATCCGCCTGTTTTCCCTGGCGGTCACTCTTTGCTGGGCCGGCAGGGATGGAAAGGTCGAAGTGCCAGCGATTGGTTCGCAAACGTGTGTGCCCGGAGTCTTGTCGGCTGGCGTTTCTCGGCGAGCGCTCCGTGATCTCAGAGCGCGAAATAGCGCATGCTGGTCCTCAGTTGTATCTGGATTCCGAAATGACTCAACAAGGAAATATCCAATGAAATTCCTGCACACCATGCTGCGCGTCAGCGATCTCGATGCGGCGCTGACTTTCTGGTGCGATCAGCTTGGCCTGGTCGAGATCAGTCGGACTGAGAACGCGGCAGGGTGCTTCACCCTGGTCTTCCTGGCCGCACCTGATGACGAAGAGCGAGGCCGTGCCGAGAAGGCACCGCTGCTGGAGCTGACCTGGAACTGGCCTGATGTTGGAAAGACGGCCGAACCCTATTCGGTGGGTCGTGCTTTCGGCCATCTGGCATTTCTCGTTGACGACATTTACGCAACCTGCAAGCGACTGATGGCGGCGGGCGTCGACATCAACCGGCCTCCGCGCGACGGCCACATGGCTTTCATCCGCTCACCCGACAGCCAATCGGTCGAACTGCTCCAGAAAGGCCCCGCAAAAGCGCCGTGCGAGCCTTGGACGTCCATGTCCAACGTCGGCAGTTGGTGATTTCCAGCCGTGCTTCACCCCCGCTTTTGCTGACTCACTTCGACTCGTCCTTGGGCAGGCTGACTTTTGCCGGCTTGCCGCCGCCGGGGACCACCGTGAAGGTGATTTGCGATGGGTGTTGCGCATCATGGTGGATCGAGTTGTGTGCGATGACGCCCTTAACTTCGTCAACGTTGTTGCCACCGGTATTGAGGTTGCGATCAAACCGTGGGAAGTTGCTGCTGGAGATCGCCAGACGCAATTTGTGGCCGGCCTTGAAGGTATTGCTGGTGTCGATCGGCTGGAAAGCGACCTTGTAAACCCGACCAGCGGCCATCCACGCCAGCGGCTTGTCGTAGCCGTAGCGATAGCGCATGCGCTGGATGTTTTCGGTGACGTTCCAGGCCTTGCCGTCGGGATGTACGTCGATCACCTTGAAGGTGAAATCGGTGTCCTTCGCATCGGATGACACGTACAAGGTGACGTCAATCGGCCCGCTGACTTCGACATCTTTCTCGAACGCACTGCTGTCATAAACCAGGATGTCGTTGCGAACCTCGTGCGCCGTCTGGTCGAAGGCGCCGAACTTCACGGCGTTGCCCTGGCAGCAGCCACCGCCACCCAGGGTCGGCACCGGGTTGGCCGGGTCGTAAAGGAAGGTGTCGGGATGGTCAGCGGCATCGGCGGACTCGACGAGTTTGCCGTCGCCGTACAAGGTGTTGGCTTTTCCTTCGCTGCTGAGAAACAGCGACTGCCTGGTCGCACCTGCCGGTGGCCAAGTGGGTGACTGTTTCCACTGGTTTTCGCCCATGGCGTAATAAAGAACTTTCGGCTGCTTCTTCAGCAGGCCATTTTTCTCGCCCTTGAGAAAATGGTCGAACCAACCGTACACCAGCTCGTCGTAATCCATTCGCGCGTCGCCAACGCTGAGATCGCCGATCTTGGTGTCTTCGGTGTCCCGCGTGAATCGACAATGCAGTGATGGCGAGATCACCAGATACTGCTGGTCCGCGATGGATTTCGACGCGGTTGCGCGCACATGGTTGTACGCCGCCAGATTCGGCGATACCGATACGTCGTACCAGCTGACGAACCAGAGCCCAGGCTTGTTGATGGGCATGGATTCGTGCCAGAGGCCGCCCTTGTACCAAGCCGGATCGTTCGGCCTGCGCGCAATCATGTTGCCACCCGACGGTGTCGGCATTGCATCGGCGCCAATGCCTTTCGGCGACTCAACCGAGCGCATGATGTCGTTCAGTGGCAGGTGCCAGTACGCCTCGGCCCAGTCCACCGGCGGCATCTGCGGTGCCATATCGAACATTTTCGAAAATTGAATCAGATCCGCCTGCGAGGTGCCGGGCGCGAGCATCGGCCGCACCTGATTTTGTTGCGTGTACAACCACGACAGGAACAGCAACTGCACCGCGCCGCCGCGATACCAGTTGCCCTGCTCGTAGTACGGCCCAACTTGGCCAACACCGGCACCGAACCCCTGCACGTTGAAGGTGGTGAACTGCGGATCACCTTCCGCAACGACTGCGAGCTGCCATTCCGCCGTCGATGAGCAACCCTTGGTGCCGACCTTGCCGTTGGCCCATGGCTGCGAGGCCATCCACCGAATCGCGTCGCTGCCATCCGTTACTGGTGCACCCAGGATTTCGTAGTTGCCTTCGGAGAAGAAGTGCCCACGCTCATTCATTTCGACCAAGGCGTAACCACGCTTGACCGCCTCAAGCTCGCTGCTCATATCGCGTGGCGCGCCAAGCTTTACATCCCAGAAATTGAAGTTGTAGGGCGTGCGGACGAAGATGATCGGCACCTTTCCCTTGGCATCCTTCGGACGATAGATATCCGCCGCCACGCGCGTGCCATCGCGCATCGCGACCATCACCTTGCGATCGACGATGGCAATGTCCTGAAGCTTTTCTTCGATCCGTTCGCGCTCGGCGATCAGCTTCTCTTTCTCAGCGTCCTGCTGCGCATAAGCCGGCAGGCCCAGCGACAGGAGACAGATGAACGCGGCGGCGGCGGTGAAGCGAGTGGCCAGTAGCGACTTGGACATGCGTGACTCCTCGTTGCGGAGTCAGGAGTATCACGCATGCGGCGGCCTTGAATCCATGTCTGCATGCAGACAGACAGACCAGAACAACGATCGGATTTAATGCTGCTCCACGTATCATCCAAAGCGGCCCCGTTCGTCCCGTTACTACCAAGGCCAGACAGGCCGCCAGTCGCTGGTCCGATGCTGAAGACAGCGCGAGGGGTTTGGGATGGCACGATAAAGCTGGATGCGCAATGGAACGGCAAGCGTGGGCGATCTCGCTGCACAGTGGCGCGGCAAGCTTGTTCATTACGGGTCACGCTGTCTGCTGGCGTTTCCTGCAACGCAGCGCAAATAGAATGCGCCTTGACACACCTTTTAGCCCATTCCTTCGAGTGACAGAAGTCAGTGACCGTCAAACCCGTCGGCAAAAATCCGATCGGCCGTCACGGTGATCGAAACCCTGCCGAGGTTGGAGTCGGTAGCTCCGTCCCAGGCCGCGAAAGTGAAGGCATCGGCACCGCTGTAGCCCACTTCCGGGAAATAGGTGGCCGTCGTGCCGGCCAGTCCCGTTGTGCCATGGACGGGTTGCGATACGACGCGCAGGGTCAGCGCGTTGCCGTCGCTGTCAGTAGCAACCAGCGGGATAGTGATCGCCTGGCCACCGGATTGGGCCGTTGCGTTCTGGACCACGGCGGCATGGTTCGGGTTGACATGGTCGTTCGAGGGGCCGTTGTGGCAGTTGTAGCAGCCTATGCGGAATCCGGGCCAGAAATGTTTGCTGCCGAAATCCGTGCTCAGCGTGCGATCCGCCTTGCTGTAGGAGAGCACGGTGCCTCGGTAGTCGCTGCCATGGCAGGCGCGGCAGGCCTGGGCCGAGCCATTGGCCGCATCCTTGTGATCGTGAATCCAGCTTTGGCCGACCGGATGCATGCCATGCGGGCCGCCGCTGACCGTATTCGGCTGCGTTGCGTGGCAGGCGGCGCATTCGATCAGCGTGCCGGAGTGTCCCTGCAGGGCGATGCTCTGCTGGTTGTCGTTGGCGTGGGAGCTTGGAAATATGGCATGGGTCGAGCCGTGGCAGACCTCACACTTGAGGTTGCCGTGACCGGCGGAAAAGCGGTAGAGCGAAAATCCGGCCAGAGGGACGTTCGCGTTCGTCGCGAAACGCGGGTCGATCGCAACGCGCCGCTCGCCGTTGCTATCGAAGACGTCGGTATAGCGAATCTGTCCGTTGTTGTGGTTGGCGGGTCCGGTGTGGCAGTTCTGGCAGCTCGGTTCATCGAGCCAGCCTTCGCGCCCGGTCGTGCCGACTTTGCTCATCTTGCCGTGACAGCTCTGGCATTGCATCGAGGTCGAACCGTCGGCAGCAACTGCGTTGCCCATCGCACCACGCAGGCATTTCGTCGTCGAACCCGGGTGGCAGCTGTAGCAGGCCGAGCGATTGGTGCTGTCGTCCAGAATAAGTCCGGAAGAGGGATCGGTAACGCCGGCGTGCAGCGAGTGGATGGAGGTCGTCAAAGGAGGGACGCCGGCGACCCCAACGCTCGGCAACGCATTGGAGGCGTGGCACGTTGCACAAAGTATCGGCCGGCCGTCCACGCTGACTGTTGGATAGAGACCGGCCACGTTGTATCCGAACTGAGCCAGCATGGCGGCATAGGCAGGGTTGCCTGCGCGGCGCTCGTCATGCAGGCGAATCGCGTTGAGTCGGTAGTCGCGTTCGGGATTGGGATCGTTGACCCATCCGGCCGCAGGCCGCGCCGCCGGCCCGCTTGAAGAGGCGTGACAGGATTTGCAAGTCATCTCGTCGGATACCGGGACGACGATGTCAGTGGACGCCAGCTCCGTACCACCAGCGCTTCTTGCTGTAATCCGAAACAGCGGATAGGTGTTTGGCGCGAGGTTGTCATCGTATGGCGTCAGCGGAAGTCCCTCGGCAACCCACCAGCCGTTAGCGCTGTCGAAACTCATGGGCTGCGGCGTATTGAAGGCACCGGGCATCATCACCCCGGAAAGCCCCGTATCTACTGGCAGCGGATTGAGCAGACCGAACAACGACTGCGCATGGACCCAGAAGTTGGACTTGCCGATGGAAGACATATTGATCGAACCGGTCGGATCGGCGATGGCGCGATAGGTGACGACGGCACCGGAAGCCGGCGTGATCAGATGCCCGGAAGGATCCATCAACTGAGCATGGATGGTGTTGTAGGGCGGCAGGATGGACATCACCGAGTAGTCGGAATCCATGCAGTGCATGCCGAGATTGTTCCAGCCGGCGATGGTCCAGCCACCATTGACGGCTGCAGCCGGATTCGCGGCAAAACACAGAGCGAGGACAGCGCCGATACGAGAGATTCTGGGAATCATGGCCACCTCTAGCAGGAATTGAGCCGGTACCTGCATTTGTTTGATCCTAACAGCGATTCGCAGCGCACGCTTGATCCAGATCAACTGACACGGAAGTGTGTGATCTATCGCGCATTGGGTCGGAGAGCCAAGGCTGCCGTTCGCGTCGTGGCGATTCGCTGGTTTGCTGCGCTCGGATCAAAAACCAGGGCACCCACAATCAGGAAAACCCGGCGCAAAAATCCCGCGTCCGAAGGATCCTGGTCAGGCCAACAGGTCGCTGATCTGCAGGCAAATCATCTCGGTGCGCAGACCCACACCGCTCCGTGGATTCAGCCTGCCCACGGCGCGAGCGCGATTGTTCGCACCGTCAGCGATGATGCGCACGTCGATATCGCGCAGCCAAACTCGAATTTCGGCAATGCATCGGCGCTGTAATGGGCGACGGGAACGCGAATTTATGTGCGTTTCGATCTCTCCGGTCTTGCCAGTCAGGGCATCGAGCGCGCCTGGTGTGCCGGGCGGAAGCCGCGACCAATGGGCGTCGCCTGCGTGGGGTTAATCAGAACATCCCTGCGTATACTCATGACCGTATGAGACTTCGCTTACTCGTATCCGGTCTTCTGCTTTCCTTGATTCTGCCGCGCAGCGCCTGCGCCACGGAGCTGCTTGATCGCCTGCTCGAACAGGCACCCGATGCGACGCCGCAGGTGTTGACGCTGGCGCTGGAGGCGCGTGACTGTGCGGTCGAACTCGGCGCGGCACCTTCCGCATCGCGACTGGCCGTGATCGATTACTCACGGCCGTCGACGGAACGCCGGCTGTGGCTTTTCGATCTGAAGACCCGGCGTCTGTTGCTTACCGATTACGTCGCGCATGGCCGTGGCAGCGGGGAAAATCTTGCTCACGCGTTCTCGAATGATGAAGGCAGCCACCAGTCGAGCCTCGGCCTGTTCCTGACCGAGGGCACCTATACCGGCGGCAACGGCTATTCCCTGCGTCTGGATGGCCTGGAACCAGGAACCAACGATCGTGCGCGTGATCGCCTGATCGTCATGCATGGTGCCAACTACGTGGATCCGCTGCAGGCCCTTCGGCAGGGCCGCCTCGGCCGCAGCTTCGGCTGCCCGGCGCTGCGCCCGCAGGTGGCGAGGCTGGTGATTGACGACCTCAAGGATGGCCAGTTGCTGTTTGCCTACTATCCGGACCCGACCTGGCTTGCGCATTCGCCGTATCTCGGTTGCTCGCGCCGTCTCGCGCAGCAAGCCACCGCGCAAGATGGCGCAGTAAAGCAACCTGCGGGATCGTGATCCGCAAACACCTCGCAAGGATCATCCTGCTGTTCGTGCTGCTGGTCGGAGCACTGGCGCACGCCGCGTCGTCGGATCCGAGCGTGCGTGAATTGCTCGAACGTCCAGGGCTTGTGCAATTGCCCGACGATCCGGACGGGTTGTTCGATGCTCAATCCGTGCGCCGCTTTTATACGGATCGTGGATTCCGGCCGGCATGGACGGGAGCGGGCTGTCAGGCCGCATTGCAGTCGCTCATCGGCGTGATCGAGAATTCGGAAACCCACGGCCTTCAGGCGCATGACTACCACCTCGACGGCCTGATCGGCTCCGGCCGCTGCGACGCCACACGAGAGTTGCTGGCCACCGATGCCTGGCTTGCGCTCGCAGCGCACCTGCACGCCGGCCGCGTCGATCCGCTGACCGTCGAGCCGGACTGGACTGCGACTCGTCCCAGTATCGATGCCGTAGCCCTGCTCGAACGGGCCCTCGCCGAAGGCGATGTCGCCGGCGCGTTGGAACGCCTCGCCCCTCGCGATCCCCTGTATGCCGAACTGCGCGCGACCCTTGAGCGCTTTCGTGGCTATGCAGCCGAGGGCCCCTGGAGCGGCATCGAGGATGGGCCGACGCTGCATCGCGGCGATAGCGGTATCCGGGTCAGCCAGTTGCGTGCGCGCCTGCTGCTGTCGGGCTTGCTCGAGGCGGATCCGTCAGCCGTTGCCGACGCATCGTTCGACGCGTCCATGGAGGAAGCGGTGCGTGCGTTCCAGCGCCTCGCCAACCTCGAGCCCGACGGCGTAGTCGGCAGCCTGACCCTGGCCCAGCTCAATCGTCGTGCCAGCGATCGCATCAATCAGCTGCGCGCCAATCTGGAACGGCTGCGTTGGCTGCCTGCAGACATGGGCGCGCGAAACATTCGCGTCAATATCGCCGATTTCCGCCTCGAAGCCTGGGCCAACGGCAGGGTCGAGCGCGTGCACAGTGTGATCGTGGGTCAGCTGTATCGGCGCACGCCCAGTTTCTCGGGCAGGATCACTCATCTTGTTTTCAATCCGTGGTGGGAAGTTCCGCGTTCAATTGCGGTGAAGGACAAGCTGCGATTGTTCCGACGCGATCCCGCTGCCGTGAAGCGGCTCGGCTACGAAGTGATCGGTCGGGACGGCCGATCTGCCGATCCTGCCGACATCGACTGGAAGACGCTTTCGCCCGGCAATTTTCCGTACCGACTTCGTCAGCGCCCGGGACCGCTCAACGCGCTGGGCGCAGTCAAGATCATGTTTCCCAACTCGCACAACGTCTATCTGCACGACACCTCGAACCCGGAACTGTTCGGCCGCGTGCGGCGCAGCTTCTCGTCCGGTTGCATTCGCGTCGAGTCCGCGCTTGAGCTTGCCCAGTGGCTGCTGGCGCCGATGCCGGAATGGACACATGAGAAAATCGATGCAGTAGTGACCGCGGGCACGGAACAGGCCGTGCTCCTAGACGAGCCGGTGCCCGTGCACATGCTGTATCTGACCGCCGTGTCCGACGGCAGTGGTGGCGTGCGCTTCGTCGACGACCTCTACCTGCGCGACCCCGACCTCATCACCGCGCTTGATCGTGCTCCGCCAGTGACAACATACTGACTCGGTCCGACTCGCCTCGCAGCGAATGATCGGCGGAATCACCAGCGGTGGGTCCGCGCTACAAGCGCGGCCGCGATGGGGCGCGGACTTCGAACTCGAACAATTGGCTCGGTCGCCGGGGCGCGACGATTGGCGGCTGGCAGTATCTGGCGAGCGTCTCAAGCTGATCGATCTCGACGGGCACGTACTGAGAGAACCGGGTTCAATCGGAAGCGGACCAGCATTGGCGACAGTCTTCAGGTGGTGCGCGAGGGTAGGGGCTGGCTGATCTTGATCGGCCGTTCGATCAGCACCTTCCAGTTGCGTCTGGAAGAGATCGACCCCCTGTTTGCGGATGGCATCGAACAGTTTCGAAGCGATGCTTGAGTCGGAGGTATCCCAAGGAGATTTCGATCTGGCCGATCGGAATGTCGGGGCGCGGAGCGAGACCAACGCGAGCATTGTTTGACGCGGCGCTCCCAATCGGGCGCGAATTTCGTCGTGCGACGAGTGCCATGAATTGTTGGCTGATCCCATTCGGATCACGACCGGGTTTGTCATCTTCGATGCCGATTTCGCAACTTGGCTAAAACGGGGCCCAGTGAATAGTTCATCCGCTGTTTGCGAACCATTGACGATGATGTGCTGTAGTCAATCCAGGCTTCCGCAGACGCGCCTCGTGGCGTCGCGATTTGTGAAGATGCAACGCGGGAGCGCCAAAGATCGTGATCCAATCCATGTACACCCCAAGATCACCAACACGCAGGGATATCGTTTTGTCATCGCGGATCGTGGCGCCAATCTCGTCCGCCGACGAAAGGCGCATTGGTGCTTAGCGTTGAGGACGGGTTGCACCAGCGGATGCCCTGGTTGTCAGGCTTCCCGCTGTTCTCCAAGGTTTTGACCAGGATCTTGAAACGCATAACCAATGAGGAGCGTTTCAACCACCTGCTTGAGAGGGTGGGCGAAGCGCGTGGACTGGACTTTGTTGATCGCATGCTCGGGTTGCTTGGCACTACCTACTGCGTCGACGCGGGATTCAGCGAGCCCGTGCCTGAGAGCGGACCGTTGCTGGTTGTCGCCAATCATCCGTTGGGCATGCAGGACGCGCTGGTTCTGTTGCAGTGGTTGGGCTCCATTCGCCCTGACGTCCGCATGCTGGGCAATGATTGGCTGGCCAGCGTGCCACCGCTGAACGATCTGCTATTGCCGGTGGATGTATTCGGCGGCGGGGCAGGTTCGCGCGCGCGACATCTGTTTCGCGCGCTGGAAAATGGCGAGGCGTTGATTTTTTTTCCAGCCGGCGAAGTGTCGCGACGGCGCGCCGGGACCGTACAGGACATCGAATGGTCGGACGGATTTGCTCGACTGGCTTTTCGAAGTGGGGCGCCCGTGTTGCCGGTGCATGTGCGCGCGCGTAATTCCGCAATGTTCTACGCGGTATCCGCGTTGTCCAGGCCACTTAGCACCGCGCTGCTGCCTCGCGAGGCTACGGCCCCGAGTGGCCGCGTGATCGGCTTGGGAATAGGAACGTTGACCAGCGCTGATGAACTTCGCAAGCGTAGCAGTGGATCATCCCGTCGTGCGGCAGATCTCATGCGCAGCCAGGTCTACCGGATGGGCCAACCGCAAAATGATGCTGTTGCAACCGAGGTGCAACTGGCGCAGCCTGATAGTCAGGATGAAATCGCCGGAGCGCTGCAGCAAGCGGAGAAGTTGGCCGACCTAAGCGATGGCAAACAGCTGTTCCTGTTCACGGGTGCGCAAAGCAATCCGCTTATGCGAGAGCTCGGGCGGCTGCGCGAACTGACCTTCCGCAAGGTGGGCGAAGGCTCCGGCAAGTGTCGGGACCTGGATACCTACGACGCGCACTACGAACATCTGGTGCTATGGGATTCCCATGCGCAGTGTATTGCCGGTGCTTACCGCCTAGGTCATGCGGGACGACTGACGACCAGCGGCGAATTGTCTGGTCTGTACACGAGCACGCTATTCGATTTTTCGCCGCAGTTGCGTACGCAATTGCCGCATGGCCTTGAGCTGGGGCGCAGCTTTGTCACGCCAGCGTACTGGCGCTCGCGCGCGCTGGAGCAGCTGTGGCAAGGCATAGGTCTATATCTGCAACGGCATCCCGAACTGGCGTATCTGTTCGGCGCGGTCAGCATGCCGATCACTTTGCCACGCGAAGCGCGCGAGTGGATCGCGGCAGCGCATTTGCAGTACTTCGGCATCGCTGACCTCGCGACGGCCCGTCGACCTTTCGTGGTCTCGTCGGAAGTTGATTGCCACGTCCGACAGGCCTGCGATGGCATGGACGCGCAGGCAGCCATGGGAAAGTTGAGACGACATCTGGATTCCCTCGGCGTGAGCCTTCCCGTGTTGTATCGGCAGTACGTCGACTTGGTTGAACCCGGCGGCGCGCAGTTCCTTGCGTTCGGCGATGACCCGGGGTTTTCCGGCTGCGTGGACGGGCTGGTCTGGCTGGATTTGTCCAAGTTGAAGCCAGGCAAGCGTGCGCGCTATCTGGGCGCTCGTGCGCAGGCGTCGGCATCCGCGATCTCGAACCCCATTACGACCGCAGCATGATTCGCTGTCACGCCAAGCATGGCTTCCCTGCGCGACCTGGTGCTCGGTCACGCAGCCGTTGTCGCGACGATCAAACACTCGGAATTGCCGTTCCTGTCGTGTGGGATGCCAGGTGATCCTCGATCCGTCCATCAAGCTCTTGCGCACGCCAGAATCTCCTCGCAATTCGGAAGTGGTGCGAGCGTTCAAGGCGTTTATCCGGCGCAAGTCCTATCCCTGTCTTGGTGCGAAGTCGGCGCTCTCCCGACGTGCACTGCAATGTTTTTGCGCGGACGACATCGCTGGTGACGCGGATGACCAGCGCGTTACAGAGCGCGTGCAGTTGTTCGCGTCGGCAGCGCAAGAGGATGATGTTTTCCTCAGCCTGGTCGTATTGTTTCCAGGCTCGCAACGCATGACAGAAATCGCGTTCGAGCAGGTGCTATGGCAGCGGCTGCGCGCGATTCACGCCATCGATCAGCTGCATCATGGTTGGGACAGGCGGGTCAGCGACGATCCTGCCTCAGCGCACTTCAGCATGAGCATCGGCGGCAGGGGTTTTTTCGTCATCGGCCTGCATCCCGATGCAAGCCGGCTGGCGCGTCGATTTCAATGTCCGGTGCTGGTTTTCAATCTGCATAGCCAGTTCGAGCAACTGCGAGCCGATGGCCGCTACGATAAATTACGCAGCAGCATCGTTGAGCGCGATATTGCGTTTTCGGGATCGAGCAACCCGATGCTGTCGACGCATGGAGAGCGTTCGGAAGCGCGTCAGTACAGCGGTCGTATCGTCGACGAAAAATGGGTTTGTCCGTTTGCCTCGCTTCAAGAGGAAAGCTCCAAATGATCGAAATCATTGCGCCACGCAGCGGTGTTGCTTTTCAACTCAAGCGCGGTGATCGGCTCAAGGTGATAGATCCTGAAGGTCAGCAGGTGGCTGACCTTGTCGCTTTCAATCGCCTGGACACGGGCGAATCGATTTCATCCGGTCGCAGCATCGACTATGCGAGCAAGTTGCTCTTCGGTGCCGGTGACAGCATCTATTCAAACCGAAGCAACGTCTTGCTGGATATCGTGGAAGACACGGTGGGACGACACGATTTCCTGTTGTCCCCGTGTTCGGCGGAAATGTTCCGCATCATCTACGGTGATGACGCACCACACCGAGGCTGCTTTGGCAATCTGGCTGCGGTGTTGGCACCACACGGCATCCATCCCGATTCGATCCCGACAGCGTTCAATGTCTTCATGAATGTGCGTGTGGACGGAGAGAGCGGGGTCGTCAGCGTCCAGCCACCACTCAGCCGCGCCGGCGATTTCACCGTTTTTGAAGCACGCATGGATTTGTTGATTGGTCTTACCGCGTGCTCGGCAGGCCAGTCCAACAACTTCACCTACAAGCCGATCCACTACGAGGTCATGCGTGACGATTAGTTCGCGTCCGGCCGCGTCCGCGTCTGCGGCCTCGCTCCTACAAGCAAGAGCTGAGGAGGTTGGCGACTTCGAGCGCTTGCCGAAGTGGCTCAATCTTGTACCCATGGTCGCTCAATGGCTGTGGTTGGGGACTCGGTATGGAAGCGTAACTCTGCCATCAAGCGCCAACCCGTACATCACGGCCGGCGGTCTGGTCGGCGACACGAAATCCGAATACTTCAACGCCATGGGGCCACTGGGTCGATCAAGTGTGGCTGACTTCGTCATGGTCCAGCCTCACGGCGCCGCGTCGTTGGTTTCATCACTGGCGGCAATGCATGACGCGAATCTGAAATTCCCGATAGTTGCCAAGCCAGACCTCGGTTGGTGCGGTTTCGGCGTTCGTCGCATCGACGATTCAGGCGAGTTGCAAGACTACCTTGATCGCTATCCGCACGATGCAGCGCTGATGCTTCAGCAGTACCTAGCCGAGCCTGGCGAAGCCGGACTTTTCTACATGCGTCATCCAGGCCAGCCCGCTGGAAAGCTGCTTGGCATTTTGCTGCGTCACTACCCGCAAGTCGTTGGAGACGGTGCCAGCACCATCGCGCAGCTGATCGAAAGGGACGGACGTCTGCAGCGCACGACACAGAGCGACAAGCACGAGTGCAGCTACGAGCCTGATCGAGTTCCAATGGCGGGCGAGATCGTTCGGCTTTCGCTGATCGCGTCGACGCGCGTCGGCGGACGTTATGAGGATGGATCAGATCACGCCACGCCGGCGTTGACCGCAGCCGTCGATGCCATCGCGCGCGACATGCCGCAATTCCACGCAGGTCGCTTCGATGTGCGCTATGCGACGTTGGACGATCTGAGACGTGGACAATTCACCATCATGGAAGTGAACGGGGCAGGGTCCGAGGCCGTGCATGCCTGGGATCCAAAATATTCCATCCGTGATGTCTACCGCATTGTTTTTGCCAAACAGCGTTTGCTGTTTGCATTGGCTGCTGCCAATCGCAAACGCGGGCACAAGCCGGTGGGCGTGTTGGCGCTGGCCCGCCACTACCTGCATCAGCGCCGCCTGATAAAGCAGTATCCGCCTTCCAACTAGTCGCTGATTCGATGCGCCCGACTGCTCGCAGCGCGCGACTCAAAGACGACCCATGCCATGCCGGCAATGAGAAACGGCACCACGCTGTAAGTGATGCGATAACAGAGCATGGCGGCCAACGCGTCGGCTCGCGCATGCGCCGGAAAGGCGGCGAGAACGATCACTTCGAACACACCAAGTCCGCCGGGTACGTGGCTGGCCAAACCGACCAGCACTGCGCCAACGTAGATCGGCAGGAAGTCGTTGAAAGTTGGAGCCGTTTCCCACGGCAGCAGGACATACAACGCGCCGATCGCCGCCAGCATCTCGATGCCGCCCACGACCATCTGCCAGGCTGCGGTCGCATTGTCGGGAAGTACCAGCCTCCAGCGAGCGATTCGCAGCGAGCGACGAGCAGGTCGCAACCAAAACAGAAACGCCAGCAAAGCCACGCAGATCGCTCCGCCGAGCGGCCGTCCCCAGCCATGCGCCAAGGTGGGCTGCCAAATCAGCGCAAGTGTGGTGACCACCGTAAATCCCATCGCCACACCAAACGCAGCTAAAGTGACAATCCGCGCGATGTCGCCTCTGGCAACGCCAGCGGAAGCATAGATGCGATAGCGGACTACGCTGCCAGTCAAGGCCGGAAATCCCAGCGTGTTGGAAAACGCGTGCGATAGAGCACCGGCGAATGCTGCGCGTGTCGCGGGCACCTTCTGCGGAACCACGATTCGCGCTGCCAGAACGTCGAGCAAGGCAAGCATGCTGAAGCTGACGACGCTCGCTACCAGGGAAGCGGCGATGCTCGCAGCCGGAAGCTCTGACCACGCGTGTGCAACGTCATGCCAGTCAATCGTCAGCGCCGCGCGTTCCGCGGCCCACGCCACCATTGCAATCGCGGCCGCGGCAATCACCCACGTTCGCTTGAGGCGGAGTGTCATCTGAAAAAAACCGGTGTAGTCGAGCAATGGATGTTAGGTCATCCGACGCGGTACCTGCGTGGATCGACCGCGAACAGCAAAATGGCAACACCACCAACTTGGGTGAGGCTCACCGCTGGTCGAGCTCGTGGTGAATCAGCACGACGCATTGCGAGGCAAACAGCATCGTTGATCCGAGCGTGATCTTTTTCGCACCGAGGCGTTCCAGGGTGTGGAAGGTGTTCTTCGGCATCGGGATGTGATCGGTCAACAGGAAGCAGGGATTGCCATGGAAGTCCTGCTCACGAATCGGCGTGCCTTTTCGGTCCATCACGAACAGTTGATGGTCGTCGGCCAACTCTTGCACCAGCCGCTCGAAACTCACCGTGCGAACGGCAACGCCCGATTCAACCGGGCGCACTTCCTCCTTGCCCATGCCACGGGAGGCATCCAGCGCCTTGGCGACCTTGCCCAGCAACGATTGTTCGTCGAAGCCGCCGATGTCGTGCATGGTGTTGGCCTCGAAACGGATCGTGCGCGAGAAATCCTTGGTGCTTTCCAACACCAGGTACACGGTCACATCCGCCCGATGCGACTGCGCCACGAAGATCGCGTTCATCAGCGTATGTGCGAGGATTTCGGTACGCGCTTCCTTGCCAACCGAAGCCAGCAGCTTTTCGCTTTCCGTCGGTGCCGCCCGCGCTCTCAGTACAAAGGTTCGCATGTGTGGTGTGACCATCGTCGTCGCCCCGCGATTTCTCGAAATCGATAAAGCCACTGTGACCTGATCCGTAGTTGCAATCGTCTGACCAGGGTCTCGCACCGTTCAAGCGCTGACCACGGGTCCGCGCGAATCTACTTCCTGCGGGGCGCCGTCAATGTTTCAGTCAGTGGCGAGCCATGGGCATTGCCATGACTTCGAGCAGCGCATCCTGTTTCATCGCCTTGGCGTACAACCAGCCCTGCATCCTGCGAACGCCAATCGCAGTCAATGCTTCCTGCTGCTCTACGGACTCGACGCCCTCGGCAATCACATCGATGTCAAGTTCGCCTGCCATGCCGACAATTGCGGAGACAATGGCCGCATCGACGCGGCTCTTGGGCAGTTCGGAGACAAACGTACGGTCAATCTTGATGACGTCGATGGGTAGTCGCTTGAGGTACACGAGCGACGCGAACCCGGTTCCGAAATCGTCGATGGCGAAGAGAACGCCCATGGCTCGAAGCGAATTCAAGGTGACCAAGGCGGCATCGATGCTGTCCATCAATGTCGTTTCCGTGATCTCCAGACACAGGCGATCGGGCGACAGTCCGGAATCCGCCAGCGCGGACGCAATGTCTTCCAGCAGCGTCTCGCTCGCAAACTGGCGTGCCGAGATATTGACCCGCAATGCCAGCACATTTCCATCGCGCGTCAGACCCCAGTGCGCGGCGTCCCGGCAGGCCTGCCGCAACACGAATTTACCCAGCGGGATCATCAAGCCGGAAGATTCCGCCACTCCGATGAACTCACCCGCGGCGTGCACAATGTCGCCCTGGTTCCACCGCAGCAACGCCTCTGCGGCGACCCATTGCTGCAGGACGGCGTCGTACTCGGGCTGGTAGTAAACCTCGAATTCGTCGTGCGCCAACGCCCTGCGAAGCTCGCGTTCCAGACGCAGACGCTCGACGAGCCTGTCGTGGTGGGAGGGCTCGAATACTTCGTAACCCTGGTTGTTGGCGACCTGGGCTCGGTGTGCCGCCTCCTCGGCCTGACGCAGTAACGTGGCGGGATTCTCGTTCGAGCTCGGTCCTGCATAAGCGATTCCGACAGCCATTCCTGGCGCTGTCTCGACGCTTTCCCAGTGCAGCGCCTCGATGCAGCCCAGGCAACGCTCTGCGAGATGGATGGCCGTGCCTTGCGCCACGTCGCGCGTCAGCAGGAAGGCGAACTTGTTCGAATGCACGCGCGCCAATTCGACACCGGTGTTGCACAACGGACGCAATTCGCCTGCGATTCGCACCATCACGTCTTCAGCAGTTACCGCACGCACTGAACACGAAACATTCGACGAATCAACCAGAAGGAGAATGATCGCCAGTGGTTGCTCCAACCCACGGGGAATCAACAACCGTTGCGTTATCAGTTCGAGCATGTAGTCGCGATTCCCCAGCCCTGTCTTGGCATCGTGCAGGAGAAGATGCGCGACCTCGTCTTCCGCCTCGTGTCGGCGGCTCATCTCGAATGCCATCGCGACAAAATCACCCATGCTCGCCGCGAACGTCGTTTCCTCGTCCGTCCAGACCCGATCAGCCTGGCTGCTTTCATGACAGATGGCACCGTAGAGTATTCCACCCACACAAGCTGGGGCGTCGATCACGGCATGCATGCGAAAGCGTCGAATGAAGTCAGGGAAGACGCCTCGATGAATCTGGCGTGGGGCATCACCTTTGGGCCGCACACTGCTGAGGGAGCGCACATCCTGGAGCATCGACATATAGGCGTCGGCATCAATGGCCAACGTTTCCTCATCGTCGTTACGGCTATGGACACGATCCACAGCGTTCCAGCTGTTAAGGCAACTCAGGGCGACAGCATCGGGGCTGTAGCGCCAAACGCTGACGCATTCAACGTCAAGCGCCCAGGCAGCGCCCTCGCAGATAATTCCAATCGCTTTTTCGAACGTGCAGTCGGTGTGCCAGACATCGCGCGTCAGATTGACCAAGGTGCGCGTATACCGCTCGCTGGGCGACGGCGAGGGCCAAGCTTGGGTGCCCGGAAGGGGCTTGAACGCCATGTTTAATGCTCCGTTATTTTTTTTTCAACCATACACGAAACCAACTGGCTGAGCGGATGCGAAAACTCATCGTTCCCATCACCTCGAGGGATCGTTCAAGAATGGAGTGTCGTGAACTCCATATCCGCAGAGTACGCGCAGTCCCCGACCTTACCTCCGATGAGCGAAAAAATCTGAGATCAATTCCGACTGAACAATGATTTGAGAACCACCCCGACCGCAGACTGCGGAGCGACATGCATAAAGTGGGAGCGCCGAATAATAAGGCTGGGGAAACCTCAGACTCTGACCTCTGTTTTGATACCTGACACCATTCTCAAACTGTGTGACAGTGCGCGACGCCTGCACTTGTTGCAGGTGCCCCGCATCCTGGACCCGGCACACATGAGCGCATCCGAACGTCCACTACTGCCTCCCGAAGATTCCAA
>JBATAQ010000167.1:0-22599 GCA_049661925.1 Dokdonella sp. | reverse complement strand
CGATCCAGCGGCCTGCGCCTGCGCGGTTCCAGCCTGCTCGCCTTGGCGGCGGATGTAGCGCCCGATGAGGCGGGCCTGCGCCACTTGCGCCAGTTGATGCGGCTGGTGATCCGCCACCATTTGGGTGGCGGCGTGCTCAACGCGTGGCAGCTACGGCTGCGTTGACGAAATAGTCGTTCCGGCTTCGCTCATTGGCGCTCGCTCGGGAACGATCAGTTGACCCGATAGAAGTAGTGTGACCCAATCGTTGCAACCCTGTTCTTGGCCCAGGCCGGCGGATCGATGCTGGAGGCGTAGAACGAGTTGGCGTACGGAACGACCAGATCACGCTCGTCATGCGGCAGCGCCCACATCTGGGTGACCCGATTGGCGATGCGCCACGCCTTGGCCAATGCGACCGGATTGCGCACGACGAAGCCCGGATGCGTCGTCGACAGGGCGAACTGATTCGGCGCACGCAGCACGGAACACACCGAATCGCCCCAGCGACCGCTGTCGCGACGGGTCATCGCTACTTCGGCGACCGCCAGCTGGCCGGCTTCCGGCTCGCTGCGCGCTTCGAGGTAGACGGTGGTCGCCAGGCAAACCTGATCGGCGACCGGAGCAGGCAACACGGATGCAAGCCAAAGCAAAAAGGCCAATTTCATTCAATAAGCTCCAATCGTTTTCCGCTCGTCCAGCCCACCGCGCAAGCGCCATGGGATTGGCCGAAGCTCAAGTGTTTGGGCGTCCCGAGACCACCGTGGCGGTTCAGGTGGGACGTCGTCGAAAGGCAGATCGACTATCCCGCGCGACCGTTCCTGGCCGGGCCCTTCGATAATCCGCTTGGCATCGTTGCCCGACGGGGTTGCTGTCTTGCGCCACGCGGGTCTGCCCTCAGCGGCAGTCGTGTGGATGCGTGGTGGTGCAATCGCAGGTCGCGCATTTCGCGTCGACAAATTACTCGCCACCGGTTATTCCCGACCGGTTTGGCGGCAGTCGGTGCGCAAGTTACGGCATCGCAGCATCGCTGTCACGTGCCCACTTGATGGTTTCGTTCAGCTGGCGTCCAGAATCGCCTGTTGCTTGTATTGCTTGGGGTTTTTGATATTCCATAATCTCCCGCCACCATTGACTCAAATGTGCGGCTCAATCACCTGCAACAGGCTATGGATAATGGTGTGCGCGAAATGTCGCGGTGCAGCAAATGAGGCTCTCTGGCGCCGATCAGCTCGCCAAGCAACTGGCTTGCGTGCCGTCTGGAAGGGTGATCTGCGCGCTGGATTGCGGGTCGGCCAGCACAGCCAGACCAATTGGTCGTCCGGCAGCAACGCCGCTGTAGAGCAAGGTGCCCAAGGTGTTTTCAGTATCGATGCCGCTCAATCGGGCACCCGGAATGGCCGACGCGCTGGCCGCATCCCAGCCAATCACCCGCAGTCCGCGCTTGTTGCCACCGCGAAAATGAAGTCGGGCGGCAATCTCCTGGCCCGGATAGCAGCCCTTGCCAAAACTCACGCCACCAAGGCGCTCCAGGTCCAGCGACTGGGGAACGAATTCGGTCGCGCAGGCGGCATCGATCAGCGGCAAGCCATCGCTGGCATCGAAGCCGCGCCAGCGCTGCACAGCAGCGGGGTCGACTTGCGATGGCGGTCTGGGCGCGAGACTCACGAGGCGCGGCGTCGCGCCATCCAGCCGCAACTGCACGATGTCGCCATCGCGTTGCCAGCGCGGCGAGTCGAGCGCTGCATCGAACTGGCCGAGCACGCTGAATCCCTCGACGCTCTCAATGGTCAGTTTGGCGCGAAACTGGAATCGTCGCAGTTCCAGGGCGAACGCTACGGCATCTCCCAACGGCAACCACGCCAACAAACCATCGTCACCGGCATCCATCAGAGCGAAGAAGTAGCGGACTCGGCCCTTGGCATCCAGCCAGGCGCTCCATTGCCAATCATTGGCGGCCAGGGCGGCAACATCGCTGCAAAACTGCGATTGCGCAAAGCTGCGTGAGTCCGGTCCTTGCAGTCGAACCAGCCCAGCGCTGCCGAGATTGAACCCGTCGCTCATCCGCCGCGCTTGCGGTGCTCGTTGCGCCACAGCACCTCGCCGTGGCCGGACGCGCGGGCGACCACGCGGGCGAGCACGAACAACAAGTCGGACAGTCGATTGAGGTAGCGAATCGCTTCCGCGCGCACGGCTTCTTCGCGGCTCAGTGCTACCGCATCGCGCTCGGCACGCCGGCAGATGGTTCGCGACAGGTGCAGGTGCGCGGCGGCACTGCCGCCACCCGGAAGGATGAACTCCTTGAGCGCTGGCAAGTCTTCGTTGAATGTGTCCAGCGTGGCCTCAAGCCGATCAATGTCGCTGGCTTCTACCAGCGCCATGCCGGGAATGCATAACTCGCCGCCGAGGTCGAACAACTCGTGCTGGATCTCGACCAGGCGATCACGAACCGCGTCGGGCAACTCGCACGCCAGTACCATGCCAAGGCTGCTGTTGAGTTCGTCGACCGTGCCGTAGGCGCTGACTCGCAGCGAATCCTTGCCGATACGACTGCCATCACCCAGCCCGGTGCTGCCATCGTCGCCGGTGCGGGTGTAGATCTTGGAAAGGCGGTTGCCCATGGCGTGACGTTACTTGTTGTTCGGTAGCGAGCTGCCGGCAGTCGTGTGCAGGCTGCCAAACGCCTTGATCGCGGCGACATGCAACACGGTCGCGACACCGACGTACAGCGCGGTGATGCGCAGGTACGGCAGGTACCAGTCTGCGAGGTTGTCCATCCAGCCCATGAAGCTGCGGCCATCGGCGCTGGTCGCCAACCAGGTGTCGCTGAGCCAGTAGTAGCTGCCGTTTGAAACGATGTAGCTGAGGCTGACCGCAACCAACAGGCTGGCTGCCAGCTTGCCGAGATCGCGCCAATGTTGGCCGGCGCCTGTGGTTGCGAACCAGGCACCACCCATCCACAACGCCAGGTAGGCTGGCAGAAGGAACCAGTACGCCACCGATACGCAGTAGTGGCTCCAGAAATCCACGCCGGTCGCGCTGATCACGAAGTAGTCGACCACGACGGCCAGCGCCATCAACAACGGGAACGCCCAGCGCAGCCAGTCGCGCAAGTAGTAGCCGGCGACGAAGAAAACCGCCCACGACGCGTCCGGCAACGCTCCCCAAGTGGCGTTCGACAGCGGACTAAAGTGGTTGGAACGGGTCGCGGCCATGACCAGACATAGCAGCACGAAGATGCCGATGCGGGAAACGATACGGGAGTTCATGCGAGGCTTTCCGGACAGAAGATTTGAACGACCAGTTTAGCCGATCCGTCGAGTGATGGCCTGCGCGCTATGGTTGCGACTGGGCATCGCTCAGCATTTGCCGGGCGTGGGCGAGGGATTCCTCACTTACACTGACGCCACCCAACATGCGCGCGATTTCGGCAACGCGCGCGTTCTCGTCGAGGGCTTCGACGATGGTTGTCGTCGCCGACTTGGCGCTGGCTTTGCTCACTCGCAACTGCGAATGCCCTTGCGCTGCGACCTGGGGAAGATGGGTCACGCACAGCACTTGCCGCTCGCTGCCGAGCCGGCGCAGCTTCTGGCCAACCACTTCGGCGATGGCACCACCGATGCCGCTGTCGACCTCGTCAAACACCATTGTGCCGACCGCATCCAGCCCCAGCGCGGCGACTTCAATCGCCAGGCTGATCCGCGACAGCTCACCACCCGAGGCGATCTTGCGCAGCGCGCGTAGCGGCTGGCCCGCGTTTGCGCTGACCAGGAATTCGCAGCGCTCGGTGCCGTTTGGATCGAGCGTCGCCGATTCGGTCGATTCCCACTCGATCTCGAACTTTCCACCACGCATGCCAAGCTCATCCATCAACGTCGTGACGGCCTTTGCCATGCGTTTGGTCGTGCCCACGCGTGCCTTCGCGAGCGACGAGGCTTGTTCTTCATAGCGAGCGACCAAGTGCTTGAATTCTTCCTGCAACTGGCCAAGCCGCTCGCTGGAATTGCGCGACTGTTCCAGTTCTTCGCGCAGGCTGGCGGCGTGTGCCTTCAACTCCGCTACCGGCACGCGATGCTTGCGGGCAAGATCGTGCAGCACGCCAAACTGGCTGTCGATATCGGCCAGTCGTTGCGGATCAAGCTCCAGCGAATCCTGATAGCGCGACAGGCTGGCGTTGGCTTCCTCCAGTTCGATCCGTGCCGCGTCCACGCCGCCGGCCATTTCCGCCAGTCGCGGATCGAGTTCGGCGAGTCGAGTCGCCTCCGCATGTGCTCTGGCGAGCAGGCGAGCGAGGCTGAACTCGCTGTCGCCATCGACCAGTTCGGCGAGACCGGCTGCGCCCTGGACCAGTTGGCCGGCGTTGCCAAGGCGACGATGCTCGGATTCCAGTTCTTCCAGCACTTCAGGCGCGAGCGCAACGGCGTCGAGTTCGGTCACTTGATGATCCAGCCATTCCAGGCGCTCGGCGTGATCATGGCCATCGGTGAGCGTCCGAATTTCCCCACCAACGCGCTGCCAGTCACGCACCGTGGCTCGTAACGCAGAAAGTTGTTCGCCATGCGCGCCGAAAGCGTCCAGAAGATTTCGTTGCAGGCTGCGGTCAAGCAGTGCCTGCTGGTCGTGCTGGCCGTGAATCTCGATCAACTGCTCGCCGAGCGCGCGCAATTGGGTCAATGTGACCGGCCTGCCATTGATCCATGCCCGCGACTGTCCTTCGCTGCGGATCACCCGGCGCAATTCGCAGGCATTCTCGTCGTCGAGTTCTTCCTCGCGCAGCCAGTTGCCGATGTCGCCACGTGACGCGATATCGAAGCTCGCCGACAACTCGGCACGCTCGCTGCCGTGCCGGATCATGCCCGCGTCGCCACGGCCGCCAGCGAGCAACAGCAGTGCATCGACCAGCAGGGATTTACCCGCGCCGGTCTCGCCGCTGACCACAGTCATGCCCGGCCCAAAGCCGATCTCGGCTTCGCCGACGATCGCAAAATCCTTGACGTAGAGGCTTTCCAGCATGGATGGGCAGGCGTGGCGCGAATGACAGGGAATGATAACCGAGGTGGTTGATTTGCTCTGAATCAGAGCACGCCTGGGCCGGGCGGAAGTGTCCAGAAAGTCTCTTGACCCGATATGCTGCGTCGGCAATGGCCGAGAAACCTCCGATCCAGCTCGATATCCGCTCGCGTGCGCTGCTGCGCACCTTGATCGGCCAGTACATCGCCAATGGTCAGCCAGTTGGCTCGCGCACCTTGTCGAAATCGTCGGGTCTGGATGTCAGCCCCGCGACGATCCGCAACATCATGGCCGACCTCGAAGAAGCGGGCCTGGTTGCCGCGCCGCATACATCGGCAGGACGAATCCCGACCGCGCAGGGTTATCGCGTATTCGTCGACAGCCTGATCGAAACCCGCCCGCTCGACGAAAGCGTGATGTCGCGACTGCGCAGCGAGCTGCCGATGCAAGGCAGCACGCCGGACTTGCTCGGCAGCGCATCGAGCCTGTTGTCGGAGCTGACCCGGTTCGTTGGCGTTGTCAGCGTGCCGCGCCACGAGGAATTCCCCTTCCGGCAGATCGATTTCGTCCAACTCGATGCGCAGCGCTTGCTGGTCATCATCGTGTTCACTGACGGCCAGGTGCAGAACCGGGTCATCGTCACCCAGCGTCAATACCCGGCCAACGAACTGGAACAACTGGCGAATTTCTTCAACGCGCATTTCACCGGCATGCGCCTGGATGAAATCCGCGCGAGGCTGCTGCGCGACATGCAGGACGAAAGTGCGCGTCTGAATCGGATTTTGAACGCCGCGGTTGAAGTCGCCGCGCAAGTGTTCCAGCCGACCGATGACAACGACATGCTGGTCAGTGGCCAGACCCATTTGATGGGCGGGCAGGACGCGACCGACGTGAACCGCCTGCGCGAACTGTTCGAGGCTTTCCAGCGCAAACGCGACTTGCTCCAGTTGCTGGATCGCTGTTCTCGGGCGGAAGGCGTGCGGCTTTTCATCGGCGAGGAATCGGGTTTCGCCGCGCTCGGCGATTATTCGCTGGTCACCGCCCCGTACAGCGCCGACGGTCGCGTACTTGGCGTGCTCGGCGTGATCGGACCGACCCGGATGGCCTACGACCGCATCATTCCGGTGGTGCAGGCGACCGCCCAGATCATCTCCGGAACCTTGAACCGGGGTCGTCCGACCCCATAGCCTGCCGCAGCTGATCCTTTCTCACTCTGTTGCAGGTGACCGACAACCATGGACCCGAAACGAACCCCAGCCGATGCCCCGAATGCTGATATCGACGCCGTTGATGTCGAAGCCGTCGATATCGAAACCAATGAACTGGACACGCTGACCGGGCAACTTGCCGAAGCCGAGAACAACCTCGCTTCAATGCGCGAGACGGTGCTCCGCGAACGCGCCGATCTCGACAACCAGCGCAAGCGCATGCAGCGCGACCTGGACATGGCGCGCAAGTTTGCCAACGAGAAATTGCTGGCTGATTTGCTTCCGGTAGTCGACAACCTCGAACGCGGCCTTGCCGTCGAGACTGCCGATGCCAAGTCACTTCGAGGTGGTGTGGAACTGACTTTGCGTGAACTGGTTCGCGTGGTCGAGGCCGGTGGCTTGAAAGCCGTGGGCAAGCCGGGAGAAGTATTCAATCCCGATCAGCACCAGGCGATGCAGATGATCGCTGACAGTGGCCAGCCGGCACATACCATCGTCTCGGTATTTCAGAAGGGCTACATGCTCAACGAACGGCTATTGCGACCGGCTTTGGTGACTGTCGCCGAAAGCTGATCGTGGTGGGACGGTCGACAGCGCTTGAAACAGCGTGTTGGCCGCCCCAAATCGTGGACAGACCGCGATGTCGAAACGCTTCAATGCAATCGGCAGCGCGAACCAAACCTCATTCAATCTGTGATTGATCGGCCTCACGGCCATCCAACTTTCCGGGAGAAAGCGCGTCATGGGCAAGATTATCGGTATTGACCTCGGCACCACCAACTCGTGCGTTTCGGTCATGGAAGGCAACACCGCAAAGGTGATCGAGAATGCCGAAGGTGATCGCACAACGCCATCCGTGGTGGCCTTCAAGGACAATGAAGTGGTCGTGGGAGCGGCTGCCAAGCGGCAGGCTGTCACCAACCCCAAGAACACCATCTACGCGGTCAAGCGACTGGTGGGCCGCAAGTTCACTGATGCCGAAGTCCAGAAGGACATCGGCATGGTGCCGTACAAGATCGTCGCCCACGACAACGGCGACGCATGGATCGAGATTGGCGACGGCAAGAAGATGTCGCCAGCTGAAATCTCGGCCAAAATTCTGATGAAGATGAAGAAGACCGCCGAGGATTATCTCGGTGAAACGGTGACCGAAGCGGTCATCACCGTGCCGGCCTACTTCAACGACAGCCAACGCCAGGCGACCAAGGACGCCGGACGTATCGCCGGCCTCGAAGTGAAGCGCATCATCAACGAGCCGACCGCGGCTGCGTTGGCTTACGGCATGGACAAGAAAGGCGGCGACCGCAAGATTGTTGTCTACGATCTTGGCGGCGGAACCTTCGACGTGTCGATCATCGAGATCGCAGAAGTCGACGGTGAAAAGCAGTTCGAAGTGCTGGCAACCAATGGCGACACTTTCCTGGGTGGTGAGGATTTCGACAAGCGCGTCATCGATTATCTCGTCGACGAGTTCAAGAAGGACCAGGGCGTTGATCTGAAGAACGATCCGCTGGCCTTGCAGCGTCTGAAGGATGCGGCCGAGCGCGCCAAGATCGAACTGTCGACCGCCCACCAGACCGAAGTGAACCTGCCCTATGTGACGGCGGACGCATCCGGTCCAAAGCATCTCAACATCAAGCTGACCCGCGCCAAACTGGAAGCACTGGTCGACGAACTGGTCAAGCGCACCATTGAGCCCTGCCGCGTCGCGGTCAAGGACGCCGGCCTTGCGATGTCCGACATCACCGAGGTGATCCTCGTCGGTGGCCAGACGCGCATGCCCAAGGTGCAGGAAGCGGTCAAGGATTTCTTCGGCAAGGAGCCGCGCAAGGACGTGAATCCCGATGAAGCTGTCGCCGTTGGCGCAGCGATCCAGGGTGGCGTGCTGGGTGGCACTGTGAAGGACGTATTGTTGCTCGACGTAACGCCTTTGTCGCTCGGCATCGAGACGCTGGGTGGCGTCTTTACCAAGTTGATCGAGAAGAACACGACGATCCCGACCAAGGCTGCACAGACGTTCTCGACCGCCGAGGACAATCAGACTGCGGTCACTGTGCACGTGTTGCAGGGTGAGCGCGAGCAGGCCCGCTATAACAAATCGCTGGCCAAGTTCGACCTGGCTGGCATTGATTCGGCACCGCGTGGCATGCCGCAGGTGGAAGTGTCGTTCGACATCGACGCCAACGGCATCCTGCATGTGTCGGCCAAGGACAAGAAGACCGGCAAGGAGCAGCGCGTTGAAATCAAGGCGGGTTCGGGTTTGTCCGAGGAAGAAATCCAGCGCATGGTCAGCGACGCCGAGGCCAACAAGGAAGAAGACAAGAAGTTCCACGAACTGGTTGCGGTTCGCAACAAGGCCGACCAGGTCGTCCACGCCACGCGCTCGGCGATGAAGGATCACGGCGGCAAGATTGACGCCAGCTTGCTCGGCCCGATCGAGGAAGCGGTCTCTGATCTCGAAAAGGTACTGAAGAGCGAGGACAAGGAGCAGATCGAATCCAAGACCGCCAAGGTCGAGGAACTCGCCCAGTCACTGCTCGCCGCGGCGAATGCTGGACCGGGAGCGGGTCCGGACATGGGTGATCAGACGGGACAGGCACCGAACGAAGATGTCGTGGATGCCGAGTTCACCGAGGTCAAGGACGAAGAGACCAAGTAACGTCGATGGCCGGATCGCGGGGCGCGATTCGGCCATCTGTCCATCCAAACCTTGAAGGGGAAAGTCATGGCAGGTTCGTACGAACTCAGCAATTCCAAAGACGGCCAGTTCCGTTTTGTTCTGAAAGCAGGCAACGCCGAAATCATTCTGACCAGCGAGATGTATGCGACGCGTGCGGCAGCGGAAAACGGTATTGCGTCAGTGCAGACAAACAGCCCGGATGACGATCGCTACGAGCGGCTTGAGGCCAGCGACGGTCAGCCCTACTTCAACCTGAAGGCCGCAAATCACCAGGTCATTGGCAGCAGCCAGATGTACGCATCGGCAGCTTCTCGCGACGGCGGTATTGCGTCGGTAAAGAGCAACGGCCCCTCAACCACGATCAAGGACCTCACGGCCTGATCACCCATCGATAGCGAGCCTGCACAGTGCGCCGCTCTGGCGCGCATCGTGGTCGCTATCGATACGCAACGGAGCAAGGCGACGGTCCCGACTGGCTCGGGATTGATCGTGCATCGGCATGTCCAAACGCGACTATTACGAAATCCTGTCGGTTGAACGCAGCGCGAGCGCTGGCGAGTTGAAAACCTCGTTCCGCCGCATTGCCATGAAGTGGCACCCGGATCGCAATCCGGATGACGCCGACGCTCCGGAAAAATTCAAGGAAGCCAAGGAAGCCTACGAGGTCCTTGCCGACGCGAAAAAGCGCGCCGCCTACGACCGCCACGGTCATGCCGCGTTTGAACACGGCTTTGGCAATGGCGCTGGTTTTCAGGGCGACGTTGGCGATATCTTCGGCGACATCTTTTCCGATATCTTCGGCATGGGTGGAGGCCGACGCGGAGCGCGTCGTGGCTCGGACCTGCGCTACATGATGGAACTGGATCTGGAAGAAGCCGTGTTCGGCATTGACCGCGAGATCCGAATCCCGTCACTGGCCGAATGCGCGAAGTGCGACGGCAGCGGATCGGCCGATGGCAAGACCAGCACCTGCAACACCTGTCGCGGGCATGGCCAGGTACGCATGCAAAACGGCATTTTCTCGGTGCAGCAGGCCTGCCCGCACTGCTCGGGAACCGGCAAGACCATCGCCAATCCCTGCACCACTTGTCGCGGCGAAGGTCGCGTCCACGACGAGCGTACCTTGCAGGTGAAGATTCCTGCCGGCGTCGATACCGGTGATCGAATTCGCCTTGCCGGGCAGGGCGAAGCAGGCCCGCCGGGCGGCGAATCGGGTGATCTCTACGTCGAAGTCGGCGTGCGCGAACACGATGTCTTCAAGCGCGATGGCGATGACCTGCATTGCGAAATCCCGCTGCGCTTTGCGCAAGCTGCGCTCGGCACGCAAATCAAGGTTCCGACGCTCAACGGCGATTCGGAACTCGACATTCCTGCAGAAACGCAGAATGGCCGAACGATCAAATTACGCGGCAAGGGCGTGAAGTCGGTACGCAGCGGCCGAGTTGGTGATCTGGTCTGCCACATCGTCGTCGAGACGCCCGTGAAACTCACCCGCGAACAGCGCGACCTGCTCGACCAGTTCGATGCCACCTTCTCCGGCGAGCGCGCCGAAGCGCACTCGCCACGGACCAGTTCATTCCTCGACGGTGTCAAGCAATTCTGGGATCGGGTTACCTCGTGACCAAGCCAGTGACCATTGCCGTATTTGGCGCCGGTGGTCGCATGGGGCGCGCCGTGCAACGCATTGCCGGTGAGTCTGATGACTTCAGCGTTGTTGATGCCCTCAGTGGCGACGACACACCCGCCGCAACGTTCGATGTGCTGATCGATTTCAGCGGCGTATCCGGTTTCGACGCCGCGCTTGCGCACGCACGCGAGCAAGGCGTCGCGTTGGTCAGTGGCAGCACCGGACTCACCGATTCCCAACACGACGCGATGCGTACCGTCGCCGCCACGATACCGCTGCTGTGGAGCGCGAATTTCAGCATCGGCATCGCCGTGTTGCGTCTTCTCGTCCGCGACGCCTCCCGACGCCTCGCCGACTTCGATTGCGAAATCCACGAGGCCCATCATCGCGACAAGAAAGACGCTCCTTCCGGGACGGCGCTCGTCCTTGGCCGTGACGTGGCAGACGCACGCGGCATTGATTTCGATGCAAACAACGCGCTGATTCGCGACGCCAAACATGGCGCACGCCGCACCGGCGAAATCGGTTTCTCCGTTACACGAGGCGGCGACATCGTCGGCGAACATGCCGTGCAGTTCATCGGCCATGGCGAGCGCCTTGAGTTGATCCATCGCGCCACCGACCGCGACATCTTCGCCCGCGGCGCTCTCCACGCAGCACGCTGGATCGCCGCCAAGCCAGCGGGTTTTTACGCCATGGACGACGTGTTGGGCTAACGCTCGTTTCTTTGTGCCTGACAGCGCGGGTTTCTCCCTTCTCCCGCCGGGAGAAGGGTCGGGGATGAGGGTCCGGTGCTTGTGCCACCTTTCATTGTTGCGAAGATTTCATCTTTGCGTTGGTTGGCCGTTTAGGGATGGTCTGATCAACCTTCGTTCGTAGTCGCAGGTTGCCACGAATCAGCGCTGATTGATTTCTCGAACGGGTAGAGGCGTTTGATTGACGATTTCTCGTCTTGTTTTGCTCGTTTTTTCACCGCGATGCGGGCGTCAGACGCACCTATCCTGTCGTGAGAAAATCCTTTCGACTCATCCAAAGGTTACTCAACGCAAACAGTGTCAGCACCTGTGCGCCGTTCTTGGCCAAGCCGCGATAGCGCGCCTTCACGTGTCCAAATTGCCGTTTGATCACGCGAAACGGATGCTCCACGACAGCGCGAACAGAGGCCTTGATGTGTTCAATCTGTTCGGTCAGCTCGCGCAAGGTCTCATCCTCGATGGCCTTGACCGCGCTGCGTTTGGCCGCGATATACCATTTGCGCCCTCGCTTGGTTGCTCGCTTCTCTGCACCGATATAGCCGGCGTCTGCAAACACCACCCTCGCGACCGTGCAGCAAGCTCTTCACCTGGGGCACATCGCCCACGTTCGCCGCCGTCGTGACGACGCGGTGCACCAACCCGGTGTTTTGGTCCACGCCGATGTGCGCCTTCATGCCGAAATACCACTGGTTGCCCTTCTTGGTTTGATGCATCTCTGGGTCGCGCGCCTTGTCGCGATTCTTCGTCGATGATGCAGCACCAAGAATCGTTGCATCCACGATGGTGCCTTGCGATAGCTTCAATCCCTTGTCCTATAGATGCTTGTTCACCGCCGCGAACAGCTTCTTCGCCAAGCCGTGCCGTGCGGGTGCGCAAGTACCGGCCGGGTTCGGCTGAAGGCACATCCTGTGCCGCAGCCGAAGCCACGCGATCCCTCGCGTGGCCCGCGAGCGGCTGATCCGTCCAGTACTTGCCGGGCTGGTGGGTCAAAGGCACAGCGCAGCGCGCTGCGTTGTGCTGCTTTCTTCTTTTGACCTTTATCCCGATTCGGGGAGGCGAGTTGGCTACGAGGCCGCCCGCAGGGTGGCCCGAATGGATTCGGGCCAGTTCGCTGTCAGCACAGGATGTGCTGTCAGCGAAGCCCGGAGTCAGCTCGCGCAGTCGTGTGGCCTCATCGCACGATCGACCCGCCACGGGCGCATCTCTGGGCCATGTTTCTGTGCGAGGAGAAAGAGCCTGTCCACTGACTTGATCCGGGGATGGGGCGGCCGGCGGCAGCCCGGCGAAACGCTTGACCAGTCTGGCGCCAGCAATCAGGCGCGTGACTCGCGCGCCGGCAGGCGCGAGAAGCGCTCGTCCAGACTTCCGACAAAAAGCAAGAAAGTAGGGGCTGCCCCGCGAAACGCTTGACCAGACTGGCGACAGCCGATCAAGCAGAGGAGGAGAACAACGCGCGTCAGAACGAAAAAGCGAGTGCAGCGATCAGCGCTGCGGAGAAGGCGAAGTCGCCGGCATGGCGACATCGTGCTTGACGTGGGCCTTGCCCATGGCATCCGCCAGTTCCTTGGGCATGTAGTTTTCGTCGTGCTTGGCCAGCACTTCGGTCGAAACGAACATGCCGTCCTTCAAACTGCCAGTGGCGATCACGGCCTGGTTTTCGCGGAACAGGTCAGGGAGGATGCCGGTGTAGTGGACCGGTAATTCGGCATCACCATCGATCACCGTAAATGCAACTTCGAGCGATTCCTTGCTGCGCTGGATCGAACCCGCTTTGACCATGCCGCCAAGGCGGAACGTGGTGTAGCGATCAGCTTCACCCGCCTTCACTTGCACGGGCGTGAGCAAATAATTCATGTTCTGCTGCAACGCGAACACGGTCAGCGTGGCCGCGACGCCGACCGCAAGCAGGATGAGCCCGACCGCGATCAAGCGACGTTTGCGGGTAGGCGTCATACGCGGCTCCCGCGTCCGTCTTCACGGCGGTATCGTCCGCGCAGCGAAGCGAGTACGCGACGCCGCTGCAACACCGGTGCGATCGCTTCGACCAGCAGCACGATCAGGAACACGCCGTAGCTGGCCCAGACGTAGAAACCATAACCGCCCATGGCGAGAAAATCAGACATCGTCGAAGTTTCCATCAAGTTCACCAACTGCCTGCACCCAGTGCGATACGGCGTACCCAGTTCTTGCCACTTTCCAGTTCCAGCACGGCTAGTCGCGAGCGTGAGAACAGGCTGCCGAAGAACCATGACTTGGTGGCGATCGTCATCATCAACAAGGGCCACAACATGTCGGCAGTGATTGCCGAGGGGCCCATCAATCGCACGGTCGAACCTTGATGCAGCGTATTCCACCAGTTCACCGAGAAATGCACGATTGGCACGTTGACCACGCCAATCAAGGCAAGGAAGGCCGCTGCTCGCGCGGCCTGGCGACGGTCTTCGATAGCGCTATTCAACCCGATCACGCCGAGGTAGAGAAACAGCAGCACCAGTTCCGAGGTCAGTCGTGCATCCCAGGTCCACCAGGTCCCCCACATCGGTTTGCCCCAGAGCGACCCGGTGACCAGACAGATGAACGTGAATGCCGCGCCGATGGGCGCGCTCGCCATCGCCAGGGTTTCGGAAATCTTGATCCGCCAAACCAGCGCGATAAATGCATTCGCGGCCATGAAGAAATAGATGAACAAGCTCATCCACGCGGTAGGCACGTGGATGAAGATGATCCGGAATGCGTCGCCTTGCTGGTAGTCGGCGGGTGCCAGCACCAAGCCGCCGTAGAGCGCGATTACGCCGAGCACTGCGCCGATGCCGTAGCACCAGGGCATCAGCAAACCAGCAACGCGATAGAACGTCGGCGGCGAGCCGAATTGGTGGAACCACAGGGTGAGTTTGTTCATGGCGATCAGGACAGCGAAATACGCAGCGCGGCGGCGCAGGCCATCGGCGCGAGTACGAGGGCCAGCACGAATGCAGCGCCCAACCAAAGCAATGGACTCGCAACTGGAAGTCCCATGGATGCGGCGTTGCAAGCACCCGCCGCGAAGATCAGGATTGGCACGTACAGCGGCAAGATCAACAGGGCGAGCAGCATACCAGAGCGCCGCATGCCGACCGTCAGTGCAACGCAGACTGCGCCAATAAGACTCAGCAACGGTGTGCCCAGCGCCAGCACGGCAATCAATACTGGCAGCACGTCGCGTGGCAGATGCAGCATCTCCGCGAGCAATGGCGCGGCGACGATCAAGGGCAGAGCGGTGGTCAGCCAATGCACCGCGATCTTGCAGGCCAGCAGCAACGACAGCGGGTGTGGCGAGAGAACCAGTTGCTCCAGCGTGCCGTCTTCGTAGTCAGCGCGGAACAACGTGTCCAGCGCCAGCAATCCGGCGAGCAGGATCGCGACCAGCACGATGCCTGCCGCGATCTTCGCCAACTGCGCGGGCTCGGGTCCCAGGGCGAATGGAAACAGCGCAATCACCATCAACGCGAACAGCACGGGATTGAGCGCATCGCCACGACGTCGCCAGACCAACAGCAGGTCGCGCCGGAACACGGCCGCGCAGGCGGAGCCCGAAGTTGCTCTCGTCATGTGACTGGCCGAATGGGCAGGCGTCGCGACGTGCCCGACGTGAATGCGTAAGCACCATGCGATGTAACCAGTGCCGCGCCGCCATCGGCAACATGCGCATCGAGCAGACGATTGACCAGTTCGATACCACCGCGATCAAGATTCGCAAACGGCTCGTCGAGCAACCAGAGTGCCACCGGAATCAGCAGCAGCCGTGCCAATGCAACACGCTTTTTCTGGCCGGCGGAGAGCTGGCGGATTGGCACGTCTTCGTAGCCACGCAAGCCGACGTCGGCGAGTGCACCGTCGATGCCGGTGCCGTCCTTCTGTCCAAACAGGCCGATGGCGAAGTGCAGATTCTCGGTTGCCGTCAGGTCCAGCTTCATGCCGGGCTGGTGACCGAGCAGGGCGAGGTTTTGCGACAAGCGCGCGACCGTCAGCGGCTCGCCATGCAGCTCGATACTGCCGGCTGTTGCCTCCAGCAGTCCGGATAACACCCGCAGCAGCGTCGTCTTGCCCGAGCCGTTATCGCCTTCGACCAGCACGATTTCTCCAGCGCGCAACTCGAAATCCAGCGGCCCAAAGATGACCTCGTCATTGCGCGAGTACGCAAGCGCGCGCGCCTGCAATAGCGGAGACGACATGGAAAGCACCGAATTCATCGCGGGCATCGTATCCGCTGCCTGCTCGCATCGCCATGTGGCGTGACGCCCCGTGACGCCGGGCTTGGCGGCGTCTGCCGCTCAGTTCCGCCTAGAACCCGTTGGAGTAGAGCAGGTCCAGTTGAAAAATGCTGAAGAGATTTGCGTTGGGCTGGCCCACCACCACATGATCGCGTTCGACGTCGGGTGAAAAATAGAACGTACCTGCATTCGGAGTTGTTCGTCGAACGCTGTTACTTCCATCTACGATTCCAACAAGTGGCGCGTTGCCACGCCCCATTGTCAGTGCGCCTGCATTCGTTACTGTGCCGTTGTCATAGAGGTAGCTCGATACCAAGTAGTCGCCGTTGGACAGCACGTCCACGTAGCTTCCGACGCGGTCCAGTCTTTTCGATCCGACCAGGGAATTTTCACTCGATACGAAACCTGTGGACGGTCCCGTACCGTTCAACCACGTGATTGCACCTGCATCCTGAATGCCGTCGATGTCCCTAGATCCGTTGGCGACGACATAATTTCCACGTCCGACGGCGCTAACCGCGAAGTAGCCAGGCTCCAGATAGTCTCCCACTTCGGCCAACAGGAAGGAGTTCGTGGTCGACACCGCACCCACCGTTCCGCCAGTGCCATCGCCCCATGTGACGCTGCCGATACGGGTGCTGTCCTGGACGGGTCCCAAGTTGGCGGCCACATAGTTCCCGTTGCTTAGCGCCACCACCGAACTGGCGAAGACCATCAGCGAACGGGCAGGTGATGCCGTTCCCGACAATCCGGTTATTCCGCTTCCCCAGGTTACGGACGCCGAGCCACCGCCTTCGCCAGCAAGACTGCGCACAACGAAGTTGCCGTTGGTCAAGGGCACCACCAACAATTGTCCGCCTTGATTGACTGCTGTTCCAACCAGTGAGTTCAGAGCCGAAACCGTACCGCTCGCGCTCGCGCCGCCTTGAACCCAGGTAGCGGCACCAGCGGCGCGTGCGGTGCCACTAGACCAATTTGGGCTGACGATCACGTAGTTGCCGTTGCTCAGCGCCACGGCTCCAGCGGATCCCACCAGATCGGATTCCCTCGTACCAGTTATCGAATTTGCCGCGCTGATTTCTCCAATCGTGCTGGAATTACCGTTCGCCCACGTAACCGCTCCAAGCTTAGTGCCAAGACCCGCTCCCCAATAAGCGCTGGAAATCACATAGTTGCCATCGCTCAAGGTAGTGACACGGATCGTCCCGTTCCATGCATTGGTCGTGGAGCCCACCAGTGAGTTCGTCGTCGATACCGGTCCAGTTGACGGCTGATCGCCTCGAGCCCAGGTCACTGCACCCATCTTGACGGAACCTTGTTTCCAGCCAGCGCTCGTCACGACGTAGTTGCTGTCTCCAACTGGCGTTATCCCGACAACCGACTGCTCTTCATCGCAAATCCGGTCGTTGGTCGAGCTGCCGACCAGCGAGTTCGTCGGCGAAACAGCACCAGATGTCCCCGCTGACCCGTCACCCCAGGTGACCGCCCCGGCCGCGACTGCTGCGCCATTCGTCCAAGCCCTGCTGCAAACAACATAGTTGCCATTGGGCAGCCCTACGACACTTCCAATCAGGTCGCCGGACGTGCTGCCTACCAACGAGTTCGCTGCGGACACGGTCCCGATCAGGCCTGCAACATTGCCCGAGGCCCAGGTCACAGCGCCAACAATGGACGATGTGCCATCGTTCCAGAATGGTGATGCGATGACGTAGTTGCCGTTGCTCAGCACGGTAATGCCGTGGCTTGCCAACTGATCGTCTGCATGGGTTCCGACCAGCGAATTGACAGGCGAGATAGCGCCGTTCATGCCGGTAGTGCCGTTCACCCAGGTGACTGCTCCCGCTTTGGCCACATTTCCGTTACGCCAGTCAGGGCTGGCGACGACAAAATTTCCACTCGGCAGTGCCCGGACATACGTACCGGAGATATCTCCGGGGGAGGTGCCGGTCAGGCGACTGATCATCTGACCTGAAGGGCCATAAAGATAAATCGCACCAACGTTTTCAACGCCATTGACCGTCTCTGAGGTCGCCGTAACGACGATATTTCCGTTCTCCAGTACCGACACCTGATTGCCGAAGAATCCGTATCCATTGGGACCTGTCACATCCTGTTGAAGAGAAACAGCCGAGGTCGATGCCAGCAAGCTGATCAACGCGACTGCCAATAGGGTTTTTCGGCGCGGCGTCATGGGTGTTGCCTCTAGGGTCCAGATGTCGTCCAGCTTCACCGGTCATGGGTGAAAAGACAACTCTCGGGCGCGCATTCCATTAAGGTTTGATCGACGGCCGCTGCAAAGCCCAAGCGGTAGAGCAGGCGAATCGATCCGGCGTTATCCGGATGGGTGACAGCGAAGACGCGACCGATCTGAAAACCGTCGCGAGCGGCCTTAAGGGCTGCAGCCGCAGCTTCTATCGCGTAGCCATGGCCGCAATGGCGGGCGAGCAGGGCGTAGCCGAGGTCGGGATCAGGGAGGCTGTCGCGCTTGAGGATGCCGCAGATGCCGATCGGCTCGTCGTTTGCGGTCAGTGAGACGCGCCACAGCCCATACCCGTGCTTCGCGATCATCGCTTGCGGTCCATCGTGCAGATAGGCCAGCGCATCGTCCACGGTCCGTACGCCGCGGTCGGCGATGTTGGAAATGAAGGCCGGCTCGTTGAGCAGTTCCAGCAGGAACGCGGCGTCGTTTTCGTCAAGTTCGCGGATCGTCAGGCGATCCGTAAAGAACGGTGTCATCGCGAGGTCCGTGGGCAACGAGTGCAGATCAGGACTCCTTCGGCGCGGCCTTCGCAGCGTACTTTCCGGTCACCTTGGCCAAGTCCTTTTCGTCGATGGGGCCGACGAACTGCTTCGCAATGCTGCCATCCGGTGCGATCACGTAGGTCATCGGCAGGCCGCGTGGGACATCGAAAGCGGCCGGTGGATTGTCGATATCAACCTGCGCAATCGGGTAACTGACAGGACGCTTTTTGAGGAAGGCTTCGAGGTCAGCAAGATCGCTGTCTTCGAATGCCAAGCCAATCGCGGTGACATCGTCATGCGCGGCGACGAACGCGGACAACGCCGGCATTTCCTTCACGCAAGGGCCGCACCAGGTTGCCCAGTAATTGACGATCACCCATTTGCCCTTCTGCGCGGCGAGATCGAACGTCTTTCCATCCAGGGTCTTTACTTCGAGGCTTGGCATGTTCGGCAGGGTTCGGGCGGCGGGTGCAGCGCACGCGATATTCCCGGTCAGGGCGAGCGCAAAAAACAAAACAATCGACTTCATCAGGTTTCCAGTTTGGGCGGGGCAGGGACCAGCGGCGCGTAGACCGCACTCAATGGAGCGGAGAGCGTTGTCGCAAGTTCCGCAGCGCCGGTTTTCAGGATTCCAAGGCCAGGCAGGTCTTCGCTGGCATCAAGGCTGCCATCCAGCGGAATTCGATAGTGGCCGGCCTCGTAAAGATCGACCAGTCGCAGCGTCGACAGGTTGCGGATCATCAGCCAACTGCCGACCTCACTGCGCTGGATGACGCCGGCGTTTTCCAGGTCTTTCAGGAATCGGTCGAGCAGGTCGTCAGTAAGGAATGGTTCGCGATCGCGCAGTTCCGCGCTGCTGATCGCATTTCCGCGTGCTTGTGCGAGGACGAAGTGGCGCAGCACTTTCAGCAAGCCGATGAAATCGTGACCGGGCCGCATGCGCAGCTCGCGGGGGCGGTAGGCGAACGCGCTCATTGACGCGGTAATCGATGCGCCGAACAGCACGATCAGCCAGGACAGGTAAACCCACAGGATAAAGATGGGAATGATCGCGATGGCACCGTAGATACGTTCGAAGCTGGGAAAACTGGTGACGTAGAAAGCAAACCCGCGCTTGGCGATCTCAAACAGGACGGCGGCGATCAGTGCACCGAACACAGCCTTGCGCACGACGACGGGGCGGTTCGGAATGACCACATAGGCAGCAGTCAGGGTGACCCAGACGATCATGAACGGCAGCCAGGCAAGCAAGTGTTCCTTGAACGAAAGCTGGATGTCGACGCCACCGATAAAAGGCAGCGCGAAAAGGTAGGAACTGATCGCCAACGCCGCTACTACCAGGATCGGCCCTAGGCTGAGCGCGGTCCAGTAGATGATGAAGCGGATCGATGGACGACGATCGGTCTTTGCACGGAAGATGCGGTTGAAGGCGTCTTCGATGCTCACCATCAATGCCAACGCGCTGAACAGCAAAACGAGGATGCCGATCGCGGTCGCCTTGCTGGCATTGGCAGCGAACTGGGTGAGATAGCTCTGCACGGTGTCCCCGGCCGCGGGGACGAAGTTGTGGAAGATCCACAGCGTGATCTGGTCGCGCCATTGGTCGAATACCGGAAAGGCGGCGAGGATGCCGAGTACCGAAGCAGTTAACGGCACCATCGCGAACACGGTGGTGTAAGACAGCGCGCCGGCCGATTGCGGGCACTGGTCGTCGATGAAGCGACGCAGGGTAAAGCGCAGGAACGACAGCAAACGGTCGCGATCAATGCGCGACATGGCAAACTGGAAGATGTTTCGGCCCATCTGCGAAGAGTAGCCGAGGCCATCCCTTCGCGACACACGACAAGGCTTTCATGGCAACAATCCTCGTTCTCTATTACAGCCGAACCGGCAAGACCGCCGAACTGGCGCGGCAGGTAGCGCGTGGCATCGCCCAGGTCGATGGCATCGATGCGCGGCTACGCAGCGTGCCTCCCGTGGCAGCGACCACCCAGACGGCGCAGCCACCGGTGCCGGACGAAGGCGCACCGTATGCCACGCTTGATGACTTGCGCGAGTGCTCTGGACTGGTGCTGGGTAGTCCGACGCGCTTTGGCAACATGGCGGCCCCGCTCAAGCATTTCCTCGATGGCACCGGTGCCGAGTGGGCGAGCGGCACGCTGGTCGGCAAACCGGCAGCGGTTTTCACCTCGACCAGCACGATGCACGGCGGCCAGGAGGCGACCCTGCTGAGCATGATGACGCCCTTACTGCACCATGGCTGCCTCCTACTCGGCATTCCGTATACCGAGCCACTGCTCAGCAGTACGACCAGCGGCGGAACGCCATACGGTGCCAGTCATGTCGGTGGCACCAATAACGAGCATGTGCTCAGTGATGACGAGAAGACCTTGGCACGGACGCTGGGCCGACGCGTCGCGAACCTGGTCGCGCAACTGGAGCGTGGCAAGTGACCGCAATTCGACTTGGTCTGATTGCGTGGGCTTTGTTGGTGCTGCTGCAACTCGTTTGGTACCTGTGGCTGGCACCGCCGTTGAACGGTCAAGGTGGCTTGGCATTGGCGCTGGCGTTGCCCGCATTGCTGTTGCCGTTGCTCGCGTTTCGGCGTGGTCCTAGACGGATGTTGCTATGGGTTGGTATCGCCAGCTTGTTCTACTTTGCGCATGGCGTGGTGGCGGCGTACTCCGAACCGACTGTGCGATTTCCGGCGTTGATGGAAGTGGCGTTGTGCGTGCTGTTGATTGGTGTGTTGTGGGCGGTGGTACGGGAGGACCGGAAGGTGCCACACCTTCTTCACCCGCGCGGCGACGCTCAAAAATAGTTCTTCGGCATCCTCACGAACACTCACTGCCGTCGGTCACGTTCTCGCCAGCGGGAATGACGACGTGGAGGGTTACGTCGTGCATTCAGATCGAACGTAGTGGAGAGATTTTCGATGACTACATCCAGTTTCCTGCGACTTGCAACGTTGGCTGCGGCGTTATCAATCAACGCATGCAACAGCAACGCCGATAGCGAGGCGGCCAGCGTCGAAACAAGTACACCCGCAGCGTTGTCAGCGGTGAGTGCACCGCCGGTTGCACTGGAACCCATCACGCGAGGCCCCTGCAAGAATTTCTATTCCGCCGACTTCGCGTTCGCGCAAGACCGTCTCGCCAAGCCCGTTCCTGAGCTGCCGCGGCCCAAACGCCGTGTCGCAACGCGCGATCCGAACTACGGCACCTGCATCGTCCGCATCACCGATCGCGCCGCAGACGTGCCCGAGGCACCGCTGATTCGCAACGACTACTCGCGCCGCCAGGCATTCAACGCTGACAACACGCGCACATTTGCCTTCACGGCCGATGGCTATTGGCATCTCTACGACGCCGACAGCGTGAAGTACCTCGAAAAACTGCCGGGGCTTGCCAGCGAAGCGGAACCGCAGTGGCACCCGACCGACCCGAACGTGCTCTGGTTTTTGCCCGTCAATGGCGGCATGAGCATCGAACAGCTCGATATCCGCAGCGGCAAGATCATCACTGTCGCCGACTTCACTGGCAAGTTGCCGGAATGGGCTGCGACCGCTGCGCATGTGCGCACGCGTGCGGAGGGCTCGCCTTCAAAAGACGGCCGCTACTGGGGATTCCAGATCGAGGACGGCGACTTCGCGATGCTCGGTTATCTGGTCTGGGACCTGGTCGAAAACAAAGCGGTCGGCTCGCTGCAAATGGGCGTACGGCCCGATCACGTGAGCATGTCGCCGTCCGGACGCTGGTTCGTGTCATCGGGCTTCGATGGCACCTGGGCGTGGTCACCGGATTTCTCGAAGAAGAAGAAACTGAACGCGACTACCGAACATTCCGACATCTCGATTGGCGCGACCGGCAAGGATGTCTACGTGAGCATCGATTATGAGAGTACCGGCGGCGAAGTCTTCATGGTGGATATTGATGCCTGTCCAGCAGTTGACGCGGCGAACACCCGTGCCAGCTTGTGCCCGCGCACGAAGCTCTTTGATACCTATGTCGATGGCAGCAAAGGTGCGCTACACATTTCCGGAAAGGCGTTCGATCATCCCGGTTGGGTGGTTGTGTCGCCGTATGGCACGCAGCCGACACGCGATGGAAAACTACCGTGGTTCGCCGACAAGATTTTCGCGTTGCAACTGGCCGCCAACCCGCATGTGATCGAACTGGCCGACCATCGCAGCATCTGGGATCCGAACACAACCAGCTATTGGTTCGAGCCGCAAGCGACCGTCAATCGCGACTTCACCCGCATCGCATTCACGTCAAGCTGGGGCAGCCACGAAGAATCCGACCTCGACGCGTACATGCTGCAACTGCCGGCGAACGCCATTCGGTGA
>JBATAQ010000166.1:0-1781 GCA_049661925.1 Dokdonella sp. | reverse complement strand
TCGCCGATGACGTTCGTGCGCTTCCGTTGCAGGCCGACACGCCGTTGGGGCAATCCGGTGCCGGCTGGTCCGGCGGACAGCTGCAACGCATCGCGCTGGCACGTGCGCTCGCACGCGATGCGTCGTTGTGGTTGCTCGACGAACCGCTCGCGCATCTGGATCGCGAAACCGCCGACGCACTGCGCATTTCACTCGATGAAGGCAGTCGCAGTCGCACGGTGTTGATCGCATCGCACGACGATGCAGATCATGTATGGGTTGATCGCGTACTGACGCTCGACGCAGGTCGTCTCATGCAGGTGGACGCATGACGACGCATACATCATGGCTATCGCGCCTGCGCCCACGGATGGGGTTACTGGCGCTCGCATTGTTGCTGGGCTCGCTCGCACTGCTCGCCGGCATGGGGCTGTTGGCGTACTCCGGATGGTTCATCAGCGCGACGGCGATTGCCGGTGCCAGCGGCGCGACCGCGCTCGCGTTCGACATCTTTCGCCCCGGTGCGATCATCCGTGCGTTTGCCGTGGTGCGCACCGCTGCTCGCTATGGCGAAAGACTGGTTTCGCACGACGCCGTATTGCACCTGCTTGCCGATCTTCGCAACCAGGCCTATCGAAAGCTGGCGCGTCTCGCGCCGGAACCGCTCGCGCAGCATTCCGATGGCGATCTGCTGCAACGCGTCGTCAGCGATGTCGACACGCTCGACGAAGGGCCGTTGCGCGTCGTGTTGCCGTTGCTATGGGCTGGACTGGTTGTCGGGTTGGCGTTGCTGCTGGTTACGCTTGCGCACCCGGCACTGTTCGCTGTCGCCGCGCCGTGGCTGCTCGCGGCCGCTCTGCTGGTTCCTGCTGCTACCGCGCGACAAGCGTGGCTGGCGAATCGGCGTCTCGCCGAACTGGCCGGTCGGCATCGCGAAATGGCCGTCGATCAATTGCGTGGCTTGACCACCTTGCTGCTTTGCGGCGCGTGGCCGCAACGTCGCGAACAGTGGACTGCACTGGATCGACAAATCATCGATGGTCGACTTCGACAGCGCCTGATCGATGCTGCCGGGCTCGCCGTGGTGATGCTGTGCATCGGACTCGCTACGTGGGCTGTGCTTGATCGAGGTGAGGCGTTGATCGCATCACAGTCGGTGTCGTTGCCATGGCTGGCGATGAGCGCACTTGCGTGTCTGGCAACGCTGGAGGCACTCGCGCCGGCTGCCAGCGCGATGCAGGCGTGGGCGCGCACGAAGGCTGCGAATGACCGCCTCGACGACTTGTTCAACCAGAACGAGCAGGTAGTTTTTCCGACAGCAGCGGTGAGCAATCCGAATCACTTCGACTCTACTAGACGCGATATTTTGTCGTTGATGCAGGCGAGCTATTTCCACCCGCGCGATGGCCAGGATATGAAACCGCGCGGGATCAGCCCAACGACGCTGGAGATCGCACCCAGCGACCGCATCGTCATCAGCGGTCCGTCCGGATCGGGCAAATCCACGTTGGCTGCTTTGCTCGCTCGAACGCTCGATCCGCAAGGCGGTGCAATCAAATTTGGCGACGTCGATCTTCGCCAGATTCCGGAATCATCACTGCGCTCGTCGATCGCGCTACTCACGCAACGCCCGTATTTGTTCGCGATGACGCTGGCCGAGAATCTGCGACTTGGAGATCCATCTGCCGACGATGCGCGCCTCCTCGCGGCACTCAACGCGGTCGCTCTCGACGACTTCGTTCACAGCTTGCCATTGGGTTTGGCGACACCGATTGGCGAGTACGGCGTTGGCCTGTCCGGCG
>JBATAQ010000165.1:0-2778 GCA_049661925.1 Dokdonella sp. | reverse complement strand
CGAGCCGCTATACTCAGCGGCCATTTCCGCCGCGTTCGTGGCCGAACGTCATCGAATGAACCCGAACTTCCTCGAATTTGAACAGCCGATTGCCGAACTCTCGGAGAAAATCCACGAGTTGCGCAGCGCCAGCCATGGCCAGTCGCTGAATATCGAGGACGAAGTCGGTCGGCTGGAAGACAAGCTCAAGCGCAAGACCCACGAGATCTTCAAGGCACTCACGCCCTGGCAGGTTGCGCAGTTGGCGCGCCACCCGGCGCGACCCTACACGCTGGATTACATCGGCGCGATCTGTGAAGAATTCCACGAGTTGGCCGGCGATCGGGCCTACGCAGACGACCCGGCCATCGTCGGCGGCATCGGCCGCATCAGTGGTCGCCCGGTGATGCTGATCGGCCACCAGAAAGGCCGCGATACGCGCACCAAGATTCGTCGCAATTTCGGCATGCCACGGCCCGAGGGCTATCGCAAGGCGTTGCGCCTTATGAAACTGGCCGAGCGTTTCGGCTTGCCGGTTCTCACCTTCATCGACACCCCCGGTGCCTACCCTGGCATTGATGCCGAAGAACGCGGCCAGTCCGAAGCGATTGCGCGCAACCTGATGGAAATGGCCGAGCTGAAGGTTCCGATCGTCTGCACCGTGATTGGCGAAGGCGGCTCCGGTGGCGCGCTGGCGATCGGCGTTGGCGACCGCACCTTGATGCTGCAGTACGGCATCTATTCGGTGATTTCGCCGGAAGGCTGCGCATCGATCCTGTGGAAGAGCCCTGACAAGGCAAAGGATGCCGCCGAAGCACTCGGCCTGACTGCGCCACGACTGCTGGAACTGGGTCTGGTCGACAAAGTCATCCGCGAGCCGGTCGGCGGTGCCCATCGCAGTCCGCGCTCGATGGCAACGCGGCTCAAGACGGTGCTGCTGAACCAGCTTGACGAGCTACAAGCTCTCGATGCGGAACAGTTGGTCGAACAGCGCTACCGCCGTCTGCGCGGATACGGATCGTACGTCGGCGGCTGATCAGGCGTGTGTCGTCGCGACGACGGCACTGAAATCATTTGCCGCAACGAGCACTTCGGCGCTGATCGACGGCCATCGCGCGCCAGCTGACGTGGGTTGCTTCGACTGAATCTTCCGCGCCAGCGTCGGCTGGCACAAATCGTGCTGATCGTTTCACCAAACAGCGTGGACCCCTGCCTTCCCGGGGACCGCCTGGTGCCCGGATATGACCGAAAGGGCAACTCGGACAGGCAGGGTCGCGAAGTGACAACGAGGCGTCGATGCTTAACTGGACTCACTACAAACGACTGCTGATCCTGCTGGTTCTGGTCAGCGGCAGCGCATCGGCTGCGGAATTGAAGCTGCGTGTTGTCGATGCTGATGGCAAGTCGCTGGACGATGCGGTGGCATCGCTGCGACCTGCCATCGGCCATGCACCGAGGGTCATAGAAGGAACAGCGACCGTGATGGACCAACGTGATCTCCAGTTCATGCCACATGTTCTGCCGATCCAGATCGGCACCAAAGTGTCGATGCCCAACAGCGATCAGGTGCGCCATCACCTCTATTCATTTTCGCCGGCCAAGCAATTCGAGCTGCGCATGTACAAGGACCGGCCCGGCGATCCAGGTGATTTCCTGATTCCCGGCATCGTCAGCCTGGGCTGCAACATCCACGACTGGATGCTGGGTTACATCGTCGTGCTGGACACGCCCTACTTCGCAAAAAGCGGCGACGACGGTCGCATGGTGGTCACCAGCGTGCCCAATGGCGAATACGTGCTGGATGTCTGGCACCCACGCCTGCCCCGATCAGAGCCGATCAGTGAACCGATCACGCTCGCGCCCGACATGACGGAAAAGACCATCGCGATGACCGTCGAACCTGTCGAAGAGCCGGCACCTCCGAGCGAACTCGAACTCAGGTTCCGTCGCTACCAGGCGAACCCGGATGCGCGCTGAAGTCGCCAACAACATGAAGGTTGCGACGCATCGATACGATTCCGCAGACACGCTGCGCCACGACGCTGCGCTGCCTCCAGTGCGTAGCCTGCACGGCCGGCTGCTGACCTTGCTGATCGCACTGGTAGCCATCATCCAGCTGCCGACCTTTCTGGCAGTGAATTCCGCCGTCCGCAAGGATGTACTGGATCGCGCCGGCCACGAGCTGGATCGCGGTGTCGCCGTGTTCGAACGCTTGCTCGCCGTTCGCGGCGAACAACTTGGTGATAGCGTCGAGCTGGCCGCACGCGATTTCGGCTTTCGTGAAGCGGTCGCCAACGGCGACGACGCGACCGTGCAATCGGTGCTTGTCAATCACGGCGGTCGCATCAACGCCAACTTCGCGACGATGATCGGCCTCGATGGCAGCGTGATCGCAACCACCGACAACCTCACAAGGGCGTCCAAAGACGTGGCGTTTGTCGACCTGATCAGCCAGATCGGAAGCCGCCGCTTGTTCGCAACGGTCACTGCAATCAATGGCCAGCCATATCAGGTGGTGCTGGCACCTGTGATGGCACCGCGCAGGATCGGCTGGGTCAGCATGGGCTTTGTACTCGACCAGCCGATGCTGGAAAAAATGCGCGAGCTGACCGGGCTTCAATTGAGCGTGGCCGTGACCGATTCCACGTCGACGCCACGCTGGATATCCACACTGGTGCCTTCCGAGCAGGCGCAGTTGACCCACTTCGTAGCCCAGCATCAGAGCGTCGACAAGCCGCTGTCGGACTCTGAATACCTGACTCGTACCGTCGAACTGGCGGGCGGTTCATCGTCTTCGGC
>JBATAQ010000164.1:0-7714 GCA_049661925.1 Dokdonella sp. | reverse complement strand
CGCCAGGTATCACCGGCCACCGTCGCAGGAGAAATGATTTCGAACAATCCAAACGCGAATACCGCGCCGAACATCACACCTACGGTGCCGACCATAAACATGATGATGGCCTTTGGCCCCATCCTGCGTATGCCCTGGAAGTCGATCGACAAGGTCAGCAACACCAGCGCGGTTGGCAACAGGTAATCGCGCGCCATCGGATACAGCCCGCTCGCATTGCCATCGATCAACCCGGTGCTGTTGAACACCGCGGGAATGAAGTAGCAAAGCAGCAAAGCCGGGATGTAGGTGTAGAAACGCTTCCAGAATCCACTGGGCCGCGCCGCCGTCCAGAACACGAGGCCCAGTGCTAGCGCCAACAATCCGAGCACCACCGTGTCATCGGTGATCAACGCGGGCACGACGTGCACGGGAGCGGCTTCGAGAGCGGTTTCGAGTTCCTGCATGGGTTGGTCCAACCTTTCGGGAGCAGTATCACAGCGGAGCCCGATGGTCGCATATCACTGATCGTGGCGGCTTCTACTGCACGCGCCGTCGCGCGCGTTCGAGTGCGGTTTCTGCGGTTGCTGCAATCGCGCTGAACTGCGACGAGATGCGCAGATCGTCCGCGACGCGTTGCCAGAACATTTGTGCGATGGGCAATGCTTCCAGCCAATCCGATTTTTGTTTGGGCGCGGGTAGCGACGCCCGTGCGGACTTGTTCAGAGTATCCCTGGCCGATCTCGAAATCATCGGCGTCGATCTCCACAATCACGCGCTTGCGTTGGTCTGCTGAAAATCAGTTTTCACCCTGCCGGCAACGTTTGCAGTATCGCTGATCAGGATAATCTCGGGCATGGTTCGTCACGGATGTGACCTGAAGACTGCTCGCGGGCGGCGCGTCCGCATCTATTTCGGATCGCGTGTGCCTTCGACAGGGGCAATCCTGATCTCGCCGTATCGTGGGCAGGTGTCCCAGCGAAACGAAGAAGCCGCCCCCGTTGGCGGCTTCTCATCGCAACGACCGGTCGACGGATGCCTCTTACTGGGGCAGGAACCTTGCCGTCAGCACGACCGGGCGGTTGATTCGCACCCTGCAATTGCCTTGCGAACTGATGCTGTCGCACTGGCTGGCGATCCAGCCGCCGAAGCGTGAACCGGTCGCCGGCTTCGCGATCATTTCATACGTCGCGTCGAGCGGGCCGAGTCGGCACGGGAAAGCGGTGCAGATGCCGTAGCTCGATCCGGTGGCCTGGCGCTTGACCTCGACCGTTCCGCCGCCAGATCCGCTCTTGTTGATGGTCAGCGATCGGCTGCCCGCCGTCGCCGTGAATTTTGCCGTCACGCTCTTGGCCGCGGTCATTGACACACGGCAGTTGCCATGGGTGGTGATGCTGGTGCACTGGCTGGCCGTCCAGCCGGAGAATTGCGAGCCGCTCGACGCCGTGGCGATCAAGTCGAAGCTCACGCTGGGCGGCAGCGACAGCGAGCACGGGAAGACGGTGCATTTGGCGATGGCCGCCCCGGTCGTGCTCTTGATGGCGACCGACCCGGCGCCAGTGCCCGACCACTTGAGGGTCAGTTGCTTGCCAGCGACGTGGCTCCCGCTGAGTGATACACCGCTGAACTGCTCGTAGGCCAACAGCATGATGTAGTACGTACCCGCGGGTGCCACCGTGAAGACGCAGGATTCGTTGTTGCTGGTGCGCAATGGCGCACACAGGTAGTCGGTCTCGGTCGGGACCGCGCCCCGGCGGACGTACATATCGAGATCTCCGCTGCCGCCTTGCGTGGCGATACGCAGGTTGGCCACGCCTTCCGGAACCACCATGCGGTAGTAACGCGCCCCTCCCTTCGGTGCGGACAGGCCGGTGATGGTGGTGCCGTTGGCCAGCAAGGGGCCGCCATTGGGTGCGGTCGTGTATTTGGCCCGCAGCGTCACTCCGGAGAAGCTGGGGTCGGCGAACAACATCACGTAATAGGTATCGGCGACAGGTGCGGAGAAGGCGCACGATTCGGTGTTGCCGACCTTGTAAGGCCGACAGTCGTAGTCGGACTTGGAGGGTTCCGTTCCGCGCCGCACGTACAGGTCGGCATCGCCGCTGCCGCCGCTGGTGGAGAAGCTCAGGTTGGTCGCGCCAGCGGGGACCTTCAGCGAAAACATTCGCGGAATGCTGGAAGCTGACAGTCCGCTTCGCACCGAACCGTTGCTTAGTACGGACACGGGTATCTTGAACGTGGCGAACACGGTGCGAGCCTGGTTCATGGTGACCGTGCAGGTAGTCGAACTGCCGCTGCATGCGCCCGTCCATTTTCCGAAATGGTAGCCGGCGGAGGGCGTGGCGCGCAGGGTCACCAATCTCCCCGAAGTAACACGCCGTGAACACACGGAACCGCAACTGATGCCAGTTGGGCTGCTGCTCACCGAACCCTTGCCGTTGCCGAGCAGGGTGACGGTCAATGGGTAGTAAGCGATGGCGGTCCCGGTTGCGGCACGCACCGCAGCATAGGCATCGAGGATGCCGGGGCCGCAGCCGTACGTGCAAGGAGAAGGAAACGGACGCGCCGTATTTTTCAGCAGGGTTTCGACCTGCGTTGGCGTCAGCGACGGCTTGCGCCCCAACATCAGGGCCACGGTGCCGGAGACGTACGGTGTCGCCATCGAGGTACCCGGCTTGTAGCCATAGCTCGGCGAAGTCGGAACCGTCGTGCCGGCATTCACCGTGGACTGGATGCCATTGCCACTACTACTCTCGCCACCTGGCGCGGAAATTTCGATTTCGGCACCATAGTTGGAGTAGCTGGCACGCTGGCCGCTACGGTTGGTGGCGGCCACCGTGATCACCCCGCTGCAATTGGCAGGTCTGTGCGACGCCACGGGCTCGTTCTCATTGCCGGCTGCGACGACCACGATCGAATTGCGAGTGCGCGCGCTGTTGATGGCGTTCTGGTACGTGGTGCCGCAGGCGCCGCCGCCACCCAGGCTAAGGTTGAGCACGCGCGCCGGCGTCTGATTGGTCGGTATTCCGGCCACGGCACCGCCGCTCGCCCAGATGATGCCTTCGGCGATATCCGCAGTGGATCCGCCGCAACGACCGAGCACGCGGACCGGCTGGACCCTCGCCGCGTAGGCAACGCCGGCGACGCCGACGCTGTTATGCGTGATCGCCGCGGCGATTCCGGCGACGTGGGTGCCGTGCCAGGACGAATTGCTCGTACCGTCGCCGCCGCAGTCCCCAGCACTCCTCCAGTCTCCCTTGTCGAAAGGATAGGCGTCGCGCCCGCTGCCGTCGCGCGCGTCCGCCGCATCGCTGATGAAGTCGTAGCCGTCCACGTACTTCGCATTGAGGTCGGGATGGCTCGTCTTTCCGGTATCGATGACCGCGATCACGATGCCGCTGCCGGAAGCCACGTCCCACGCCGATTCAACATTCATTCCGCCGGTGGGTTCCCACAGTCCCCATTGCGACGAATAGTACGGATCGTTGGGGACGGCGGTCGGATAAGCGCGCGCATTGGGCTCGATCGACACAACGTCCGGATCGGCCGCGAATTCAATCATGAAAGCGCCCGCGTCGTCGCGCTGTAGTTTTTCTCCGTCGATCTCCAGCAAGTGGCCGCCGGTTGCCAACTGGCGCTCGTACCTGGCACCGCGATCAAGCCGCTGGTTGACCCGCGCGATACTTGCGTCGATCCGACCGCGCGTATCGCGTGCCGCCTTGCTGCTGGTCTCGTCAGGCGGGGCATCGTCCCGGTAGTAGACGATGAAACTGTCGAACTTCTCGTTGGGGGCGCCGGCATCGAACTGCACGCGGTCCGCGTAGGTGGCGCGAATCTCGGGCGTCAGCTCGCCGGCCAGGCTCGCTCCACTGCAGAGACACGCGGCAATGGCAACCGAGATCATCAGTCGGCGGGGACGGCGGGAAATAGCGTGCACGAATTTCATGACTTCTCCGTTAGGTTGATGGCGACACGGCCCGACAGATTTCCTGCCATTCGATGTCGTCAACAGCTAAAGGCGCAAGAAGGCGGAAAAATGGCTCATCGGTCCTACAGCTTCGGAGCACAGCTGCGATATCAAGAAATAGTCCGATCCCGGTCATTTCCGCACCCGACCTGGATTTTCTCGGAAACTGGCTGATTTATAAGCGAAAAATCATTCGAACGCCCTTACCCAAAGACGGCAATCGTTCTCGGTCGAACGCCTCTTCCAGCGCGTTCGATCAGTCGTCGCCTTGCTCACCTTTCGGTGTGGGAGATACCAGGATCCCCGTCATGGGCGCGATGGGCGCGGCGAACGAGCGGTAGCAACTGGGCGAGGATGCCGCAGGCGGCCAAAGTCCACACGATCATCGCACCACTGGGCAGATCGAACACGGCGGACAGGATCAGTCCGCTGACGTAGCCGCAAATGCCGATGGCGTAGGCGACGAACAAGCGTGACTTGCCGCGCATTCCCGCCGTTGCGAGCGCTGGAACAATAAGGCTGGTGAAGACCAGGTAGACGCCGATCAACTGCACCGAAATGGTGATGGCCAGCGCGAATACGGCGTAGAACGAAAGGCCGACCAGCTTTCCGGTACGCGAGGCGATCACGGCGAGTAATACCGCCGAGCCGATGGCCGCCGTCCACAACTGTGAAGGAGTAACCCAGAGTATCTGCCCGATGAGCAGATCCTTCAGATGCTCGCCGCCATGCGGATTGTTGGCCAGCAAGAGCAGACCACCGGTCGCCGCGAGCACGAACAAGGTGCCGATCAAAGGTTCCTGATAGTCGGGCCAGCGCTTGTCGGTGGCACTGAGCAGGCTCGCGCCGAGCAAGGCGGCAACCGCAGCCGCAAGCTGCACGCCGAAGCCGTGCTCGTCCATGCCGAGAAACTGGGCGAGGATCACGCCAAGTGCGGCGATCTGTGCGATGGCCAGATCGATGAAGATGATGCCTCGTGCGAGTACCCGCGTGCCGAGCGGCACATGCGTGGCGAGAACGATCAGGCCGGCCAGGCAGGCGGGCCCGAGTATGCTGAGATCCAGACCCTCCCAGTTCACTTGAGCACTCCGAGCAACTTGTCGATGGTCGAATCGTAGAGACCGAAAAGATCCTTGGACTGGTCATCTCCACCGACGGTAAACGGCAGCACGAGCGCTGGAACTCCGGTCCGTTGGGACAGCCATTCCCCTGGTTTGGAATCCTGATAGGCCGCGCTGATGATGGCGATGGCGCCACCCGTCTTGGTCACATCGATCAGAATCGAAAGATGGGAGCTGGTGGGCGGCACGCCGGGCTTGGGTTCGAGCGAACCGATCTCGTGCATGCCAACCCATTGCAGCAGGTAAACCCAGCTCGAATGATGCACGACCACGGCCTTGCCCTTGAGTGGCGCGGCTTTGGCTTCCCAGCGCTTGATCGCCGCTTGCCAGCGCGTCTCGAAATCGCCGAGGCGCTGTTGATAGGTCGCCGCATTGGCAGGATCGAGTTCGCCGAGTCGCGCACTGAGCGCCTTGGCAATGGCCAGCACGCGATATGGGTCGAGCTGCACATGCGGGTTGCCGTCGGGATGCACGTCACCCGCCGAGCGATCAACGCTGGCCGGCTTATCCAGCGTAGTCACCTGGCTTGTTGCCATGAAATAACCGGGACCCGAGGCGACTTTCGCGTTGGCGGCCTGACGCAGCAATTGCGGCAGCCAGCCGATTTCAAGCTGTGCACCCGAGCAAACCAACAGATCGGCCTTGCGCATTTTCGCGATAAGGCTGGGCCGCGCTTCGACAACGTGCACATCCTGTAAGGCATTGGTAGCGACATCGACATCAACGGCATCACCGGCCAACTCGGTCAACAACGATCCCCACTCGGCTTCGCATGCAAACACGCGCAGCTTGGCTTCGGCAGGTGTACTGACTACTGCGGCCATGACCAACATCCAAACCAGCATCTTGCGCATCGGGTGACTCCCAGGGTTGTTCTGAACAAATCCACGCAGGCAGCATGTTGTGCGGACTTGTTCAGAGCAACCCTAAAATTTGTGCGCGCCATGGGCGCCAAGACTCACCTGATATTGCAGGGTGAGAACGTTGTCGATGAAGTTCGGCTGCGGTTCGTCATGGGCGAGTTGCAGGCGCAACAAACTGAACTCACTGTTGTGCCAGGTCGCCACGACCGAGTGTCGTTCTGGATCGTGATCGCTCGCGTAGGGGCCACTCGATGCGGCCCACAACTTGTCGTATCGATAGCCGACATCCCAGGTTCGGCTGAAGCGGTACAAACCTTCGATATAGGCACCGCGACGCTTGCCATCCCAGGGTTGCGCGAGTGCGTCGGGATCTTCTGGATCAATCACGACACCCTTGCGATCATCCACGAATACCTCGCTACGCAAAACGATTCCAGAATCCTTGAAAGCGCCATGCGGTGCCCATTTCCAGGTGAAGTCGAACAGGAAAAGATTGCTACGACCGCTGAATCCATCCTCGCCATCGACTGCCTCGGCATGCAGGACCGAGGCCCCTGCCAACCAGGAATTCTCGAACCCGACATCGCCACCGGCGTGGACAAAGAACGACTTCGCGCCGACGCCGTTGTGTGCCGCGCCGCCGGCGGGAGCGTTTTCGCCACGGAACGCTTCACCGCCAAATTCGAGATAAGTATCAGTCGGTGCAAGCCAGCGAAGCTGGACACCATCATCGCCGTACTGGTTGCCGAGCAAGGCTTGGTAGGCCAGCGGCCGATCACTGAAGTAATCGGTATGCGTGTGATGGCTGTTGAGATAGCCGATGTTGGAGTAGAAGCGTCCGGCGCGCGCGGTGAATCCCTGCGGCAACGCGGTGGTCTCGATATACGCTTCCTCGATGCCCGTTTCGGTTTGACCGCCATCACTGGCCAGGGCCAAGGTCAGTTGACCGTAGAACTTGTCATCGATATTGGACGAGAATAAAAGCTCGCTCTCGCCCAGCTGCAGACCATCGGGTCTCGGGCCACCTTCGCCCACCAGCGGAAAGCCTGCGCGGCGATAGTTGATCGGGTCTTTCGAGTGATTGACGTAGAGACCATTGAGGATCAGTGAGATCGCCGGATTGAACGCATTGGCCGATGCACTGGTGGAAGCTGCCGCTGGTTCCGCGCTGACTTCGGCGAAGGCCTGATCCTGCTTGCTGGTCTTCATCTGTTGCAATTCGGCTTGCGCTGCCTGCGCTGCGGCAAGGGCGTCGGCAGCTTGTTTTTGCAAGGTTTGTGCGTTCGCTTCCAACGCCTCGATGCGCGCGGCGAGGGCGGCAATCTGCGGATCGGTTGACGCGTCGGCAACCTGCGCGGAAACGAGCAGGATCGACGAAAGGGCTAGCACCAGTGGGATGGATCGCATCAGGATTCCGTAACGTTGGTTGGGCTGCTCGTGCGGAACCAGATCTGTCCGCCATTCGAGCATTCGAGCATTCGAGCATTCGAATTGTTATGTTATACCATCACATAATGCGATGGGGATCAAGTGGCGTTGGTCAGCCGCGCAAACGCCCACTGCTGTCCGGAATGTTCTCGCACGCTTGGTTCGCCGACCGTCAATCAAGTCGTCGTCATCCCCGCGAAAGCGCACTCCTGTCCGGAATGATTTGACCGCGTTCCTGGAACTCGTTGCGGCAATTGGTCTACGTGGCTTTTACCTCTCGGACGACTCAAATGCCAGAGAGCGACACAACCCGCACCCGTCGTCTTTCCCGCGAAAGCGGAGGCGCTCTTCAACAG
>JBATAQ010000163.1:0-4318 GCA_049661925.1 Dokdonella sp. | reverse complement strand
TCCCTGAGTGAGCGTATCGCCATGAAGCGCACGATGATGTGCGGCTGTCCGAAGTAACCCAGACCCCACGCGACGGCAGAAAGAAAGCCGATGATCGATAGCCCGGAAAACCATGACAGATAGTTCGGGCCCACTGTCACAAGCGTTTCCGAGGCCTGCGAAATGCCGCCGCCGCCCGCGCCGTAAAGCACCACCACCGGCATGATGATCAGCGCCAGCATCATGATCACGCCTTGGCAGAAGTCGGTAAGGCTGACCGCCAGAAAGCCGCCAATCACGGTGTACACCAGCACCACGGCAAGCGTCAGCGTCACGCCGGTCGCGTAGATGCTGATCGGGCTGCCTTGCAGCACCGCGCTGAACGCGCTTTCGGCCAGCTTGCCGCCAGCCACCAGACCCGACGCGGTGTACACGGAAAAGAACACGACGACGATCACCGCCGATACCACGCGCAAGGCCATCGCCCTGCTCGGAAACCGGTTGGAAAGAAATTGCGGAATCGTCAGGCTGTTGTCGTAGCGCTCGGTCTGCTCGCGCAGGCGCGGCGCGACCACGATCCAGTTCACCAGTGCGCCGATGGTCAGCCCGATACCGATCCACGCCGACACCAGACCACTGACGAACAGCGCGCCCGGCAAACCCAGTAGCAGCCAGCCGCTCATGTCGGATGCGCCGGCAGACAATGCCGCCACCGCCGGCGAAAGCTTGCGTCCGCCGAGGATGTATTCCTCTGACGACGACGTCGAGTTGCGGTAGGCGTAGAAGCCAATCCCCAGCATCAACGCGAAGTACAGCCCCAGACTGATCCAGACACCAATTGCCATAAATCCCCACGTTCAAGGCGACGGGCTTGCACCCACAAGGCCTCAGTCAATCACATCCTCGACGCACCCGCACGTGGATGCGCGTTTCCAACGGGAACGTTCCCTGATCGGTTTTTCGTCAGGCGAGAGAGCGTTTGCGCTCCGCATGCGCGTACAGCAACAGTAGTTGCCCGGTGATGATGAATAGCGCGAAGCCGGCGAGCAGGAAGGGACTCAAGTACCACTGCTCGCCAAAGGTGAACGTACCCGAGGAAATTTTTTTCCAGCCCCCGAAATGCTGCTCCGCGGCGACCACCAGTCCGAGTACGGCGAACACCGTAGCGACATAGCGAGCTAGCCAGTGTCCCGGATCAGGCAACAACATGATCAAGCCCAACAGACCAATGACGGTTCGCTCGGTCCTGCAGTACGGGCATACATACACCACCCCAGTCAGATCCATCGCCCAAGCACCGACGCTGATGATGATGGCCACCAGACCCAGCCAGCGAATATTTCGGAGTAGCGTTTCGGGCTGAAGATCCATGCGGGACACCTGAGGTTCGTGTTCGATAGCGCATAAGCACCGATCACACTGGCGCGGTCATGTGCCAACAGTCATAAAAATGAGTGCGACAACACATCGAACTAAACCCAGGCCACGCGAGCATAGTCGCGACAAGTGACACTTTGAAGTTGCTGGGTACCGCCGCGCGCTACTGCGATGAACCAAAGCGCACACTACGCTACCCTGAAGCACCGTCACCGAAGGCACGCCCATGCTGCGTCAACCATTGCTTGCCGTGATTTTTTCACTTGCAGCGCTACTTGGCGGTTGCGCGTCGTTTCCCCAGGCCCCCGCGGATGCGCGCTACGCCGACGGTCTTGACGCTGCCGCAATTTTCGCCCGCTGCATGGACGCCCACGGCGGCGATCTGCGCGACTATCCAGGCGATATCAACCTTTCGACCGACGGCCAGTGGTACGCACTCATCCAGCGCATCCAGCCGATTGTCAGCGATGCCGGGTTCCGGGTTACCTCCGAGGAGCGCTACCGCCCAAGCGAAGGCCTCTACTCCGTGCATCATCAGGGGCCGCTTGGCAGCAAACAGGCGGTACGAACGCCGGATGGCATCAGCGTTTACTACAACGGAACGCGCGAGAGCGATCCAGTGAAGATCCGCGCGACTGCGATGACCAACGACGCATTCCGCATGTTCCATTTCGGGCCAAGCTTCATCAAGCAGCGGGCCACCGCGATGGTGCGACTGCCCGACAAACGCGAGAAAGGCCGCAACTATCGACGCCTGTTGGCGACTGTTGAACCGGGCTTCGGCGAATCCGCGCGGGACCAGGTGGTGCTGTGGATTGATGCACAGACTTCACGCCTGTACCGCGTACACATGACCTTGAATGGCTTCGAGACCACCCAGGGCGCGCATGTCGACACCACCTTCCTTGAGTATCGACAGGTCGGTGCGTACCTGTTCCCCGTACGTTTCCACGAGCGCGTGCGCGGCCCGATTCGCATCGATGCGCACGACTGGTACACCACCGGCATCGATCTTGATCGCGGCTGGAGCGCAGCGGATATCGGCGGTGCGGCATTCAAAGGCGCGGCCGTGCTACCGGCCAAGCGCCTCCAAGCGGAACTGCCTAACTAGGGGAGGTCAAGCTGATCCGGAGCGAACGCGAACAGGTTCAGGTTCACGCCCGCTCTTGGACCCGGGTTTTCGCGTCCTAGCCATCGAACCCGTTAATGAAGATCACATCGCTGGTGCAGGTGAACGATTCCACCACACTGGTCAGCGTGCTCGACGCGCTCGAGCCCAGGCCACGAACGGCAAGACCGGTGCACACGTCGGCGACATCCTGTGCGGTACCTCCTGCCGAAGCGGCGGCAAGCAGGGCGTCGCGGGCCTGGATGAAATCCGGGTTGAGCGGCGAGAGCTTTATGCCGTCCACTACGAACTGCAGCATCCGCTGGTTGCCCTGGACGTAGCCCAGTCGCGCGATCAGGCGGGCGCGTGCTTCCAACAGCGCGAGGGCCCAGATTTCGCCGCGAGATTGCGATGTCGCGTCGCCGCGAGGTGCTGGCGGATAAGCGCCATCGCTCAGATTGAGCTGCGCGGGGAAAAAATCGGCGAAGGTCTGCGGCGCAAACGGCCTGTTCATTGGGCCGCCGGTCACTGAAAATATCGCGTACGGAAAACGCCGAATGCCATAGAAGTTGTTGTCGGCGAATCCCGCGGTGAGGAAGTAGGCCGAATAGGCTGCCAAGGCATAGTTCGCGGTAGTGGGTTCGGCGGGCGTTGCGAACAGCGTCAGCGCAAAGAAGTCCGACCAGCCCTCGTCGAGTGACGACCCGTAGGTGCCCCCGAGGCCCGCGCCGTTGCCGATCAGGCGCCGGCTGACGCCATGTGCAAGTTCGTGGACCATCACTGATCGATCAAGCGCGCTATCGCGGTCAGGGGTGGGTCCAGTCCACACAAACAGCTGAAGACGACCACGTGTGCCGTCAGCAGGAGCGGAGAAGTTCGCGTTGTTGGTGCCGGCACTGTCCTGCACCTCGATCGACAGGCGATCGCCAGAGACGCCACCGCGACCAAAATTGTCGTGCTGAAAGTTTCGTGCCTGCTCGTTGAACCCGAGTTGGTACACGGCATCGTGAAAGCGATTGGCCCAGTAGAACGCGTTGGTGATACTGCCGCGCTGGAAGTCGGTCAGCGGCGGCGCGCCACTCAGCGGCTCGGATCCCGGTGGTGGTGAACCGGGCGAGGGATTGTAGGTGTAGACAAACACACGCCCGGCCGAAACCGGTTTTCCGGCGGCGTCGACGCCGTTGATGCCGTCGCGATCAAGACCGGCTTCGGCGTTGTTGCCGTCCGTTGTGTTGCCGCCATCGGTGATCCAGCCGAGGTTGTTGAACGAGGTGAGGCCTTCGTTGCCGATCAACGAGTAGGAAACTGGAGAGGCCAGTCCCACCTGCGACCCGTTCGGTGCGATGGGTCCTGGCACCAGCGGTGCCGGGTTCTCGCCAGGGTAGGCTCGATAGGTCGCCAACTGCGTCTGGTATGCCGTTATATTGCGCCGCCACAGCAGTTCGCCGCTGGACGCGTCCACAATGACATACCACGCGTCCATTTCTTCCCACAGCAAGACCCGCCACGCCATCCGGCCCTGCCCGGGCGACAGTGGGAATACGATGGCATCGGCGACGATTTGATCCGCGAACTCGGCCCGCTCGAACGTCTGCTTCAGCCCGTCGGCGCTGCGCTCAACCCGCTGCAGGGGTTTGGGTGTCACCCGGCGACCAATCGCGGCGGCGGCGGCACGTATCGCCGGCTCGGCATCGGTCGGCAGCGCTAAAAGCGACGTTGGTTTAACTGCAGGCAGGATGTTGCTGCGCACTTGAACGAGGCGACCATCGGCGTCGAATCCGCCGCGAATCTCGCCAGCGAATACCGGTACGCCTGCAATGCGCTGGGCAAGATCCACCCAGGCCATGCGGCCGT
>JBATAQ010000162.1:0-17755 GCA_049661925.1 Dokdonella sp. | reverse complement strand
ATTTCTCGTCGATCGCCATCCAGATCGGTGGCATCGGCGGACTGGCACCGAGCCGTCGCGGCGATCTTGCGCGGATGGGCCTGAAAGCCGTCCTCGGCGGATCGCTGGCGACCTTCATGACGGCGACCATCGCGGGCGTGCTGAGCAGCCTGTGATGACCGCGTTCGGCCTGATGATCTACGCGGCGCGGCAACCTTGATCAACGTGCGCGAGCATTTTGATTGGCGATCATTGCCATGGGACGCGCTGGTCATCGCGTCGCTTGTGGTGTTGCTGCCAATTGGCCGCTTTGCCGAATTGCCGGTGCTGGTTTCGCTGGTCGTTGTCGTGACACTGATGTTGCGCGGTCGCGGCGAAGTATTGCGTGGTCCGGGCTTCGCGTTGACCGTCGCGTTGTTTGCCTGCTACTGGCTGCCGATCCTGCTATCGGGATTTGCCGCAATCCAGCCAACGAAGACCTGGTCGACGGCAGCGAGTGCGTTGCGCTTTCTGCCGTTCGCGTTGTTCATCGTGGCGGGATTGTCGAACCTTCGTTCGCTGCGTGGCGTGCTGTTGGCAACGGCAGCCGTAATCCTGATCTGGCTGATCGATGCCTGGGTGCAGATGGCGACGGGTTTCAGCATTGCAGGCAGCGCCGAACGTGAGCGTCTCGCCGGGATTTTCGGCGCCGATAACTTGAAGCTCGGTCCGGTCCTGGCGACGCTGTCGCCATTCCTCTTGCTGGCCTTGCGCGCACGCTTCGGGCGGCTTGGGTTGGCGTTCGGCTTCGTTGCCTTGGTCGGGCCGATCCTGATGGCCGGTTCGCGCGCCGCATGGCTTTCGTTCGCTCTGGTCTGCGCGATCCTGCTGTGGCGCGAGACACGCCATGTCGGCCGCTTCCTTGCGCTGATCGCTGGCCTTGCAATCGCGTTGCTGGTCGCGGGCGGTGCGGCATGGAAGTTCTCGGATCGCTTCGACCATCGCATTGATCGCACCTTGCTTGCCCTGCAGGGCACCGTGCAAGCAGTCGATGAAGCGTCGGCCGGACGCCTGAGCATCTGGCGCGCTGCACGCGGCATGATCGTGGAGCATCCATGGACCGGCGTTGGCGCGCGAGGATTTCGCTATGCCTATCCCGACTACGCCGCGAAGGGTGATCGCTTCGTCGAAACCGATAGCGACACCGGTGCCTCGCATGCACACCAGATCGTGCTGGAAGTGCTTTCGGAAACCGGTGTGATCGGTCTGTTGCTGTGGTTGATCGGAACGACGCTCGCGGTGCGCGCCTGGCTACGGGCGACCGCGCTCGCGCGTGACCAAGCACTCGCACCCGCGCTTGCGCTGGTCGCGATGACGTTTCCGTTGAACACCCATTTGGCCTTCTATTCGGCATGGTGGGGACTCTTGTTCTGGTGGCTGCTGGCGCTGTATATCGCCGCGCTGCACTCGCGCGATCAGGCTGGTATTTCCAACGACGTGTCGGAACCGCAGTCGGACGAAACGCATCAGCTCTAGTAGACGCTCGTTGACGGATTGCTGCAGCGGTGCTGGACTCCAGCGTTATGTCTCTGGCAAGCCTACGAAGTGCCCGGCTTTGGCTCGTTGAATCGCGACGCCGTCGGCAACAGACGTTCGACCAGCGGATGCATCACCTTCTTTTCCGTGGCGATTGCAAAAAAGTGCTCTTCAACCCCTTTGCAGATCCCGACGCGCTCAACGCCATGGCTCGCCGTCAGCTCATCGTGTACGAGGTCCGGTGCCGGAAACACACCCATCCCGCTGGCACCGAATGACTTGAGCAAGGCGCTGTCTTCAAACTCGCCGGCGATGTTGGGTCGAATGGCGTGACGCGCAAACCAGTGATCCAGGCGCATTCGCAATGCTGAGTGCGCCGTCGGCAGCAGGACCGGGACGGTGGCAAGACTGTTGGGAAAATCCTGACGTGCCGCGTCCGCCCACGGTGGCGCGGCCCACCAGTTGATCGGGGAGTCGGCAAGCGCATGACTGTAGAGCCGCAGGTTGCGATTGGGCGGAGCGGCGCGATCGGCGAGCACCACGTCGAGCCGGTGCAATGCGAGGTCCGCCAGCAGGTCGTCGAATTCGTCGACATGGAACAAGACACGCAGGTTCGAGTCGCGCATGGCCGGCTGCATCAGATGCCAGACCACCGACTTTGGCACGCTGTCCGCCACGCCGACGGCCAGACGCGTTCCGGGTGATGCGTCTGCATTTCGAACCGTGCGAGCCAGTGTTTCACCCAATTGAAAAATCTCCTCGGCTTGCTGCATCGCCACGCTGCCCGCCTCGGTCAAGACAACGCCGCGGCCGGCTGGCTTCAGCAACGCCACGCCGAGCGAGCGCTCAAGCTCGCGTACTTGCGCGCTGACCGTCTGCACCGCCATGCCGAGCCGTTCGGCCGCACGTGCCATCCCGCCTTCCTTGGCGACGACCAGAAAGTAGTACAGGTGGCGGTAGTTGAACTTCAGGCCCATGTTTCGCTTTTTTCGATGTGACAGTTCGCAATTGTCTGCTTTTTTGTGACTTGTTGATCATCTATCTTGTCGCGCCATCGAACCGCTTCCCGGTTGCGAGCAGCCGGTTTCAACACGCCCGTGTTAAAAGCCGGGACGCTCGTGGTCTGATGCCTTCGAACACACCGTATTGATCATTGGAGAGTCAACATGTCGCCCGAAGAAACCCGTGCCGTCCTTGCACTGAGTCTGCTCGCCGCTTTCGCGGACGGCGAGAAGCATGAGCGCGAGCGCGAGGAAATCAGGCGCGTGGCGGATGGATTCCAGCAAAGCGACCCGGTTCATCTGGCGACGCTCTACCAGGACGTGCTCATGAATCGCGTCACGCTGCCTGACGTCATTGCCCAGTTGGAAAGCGCCGAGTCGAAACGACTTGCCTACGAAATGGCGGTCTGCGTTTGCGATGCCGATGGCGCGCTTTCCGCCGCCGAACAGCGCTTTCTGGCAGACGCGAGCACGGCGCTCGGACTCGGCGCGGCCGCTTCGACGGCATACAAGGACGAAGCGCAAGCCATCGCCTTGCTGCCGATGACTGACGTCGAAGCTGGCGTCGCGGACCCAACGGCGCAATCCGCCATCAGCGAGGTCGAACTCGATAGCGCGATCTTCAACGCCGCCATCGTCAACGGCGCGCTTGAGCTATTGCCGGAATCGCTCTCGACCATGGCGATCATCCCCTTGCAGATGAAACTGGTCTATCGCATCGGCAAGGCGCACGGTTTTGAACTGGACCGGGGACACGTGAAGGATTTCCTCGCCACCGCCGGCGTCGGGCTTACGTCGCAGTATCTTGAGCAGGTCGGCCGCAAGCTGCTGGGTGGGTTGCTTGGCAAGCTTGGCGGAGGACTCCTCGGCGGCATCGGCAAACAGGCAGTCAGCTCGAGCATGAGCTTTGCCAGCACCTATGCGCTGGGCCACGTGGCGAAACGCTACTACGCCGGCGGTCGCCAACTTTCCGCGCAGATGCTGAAAGAGGCCTACGCCAGCACGATGCAGGAAGCAAAAGGCCTCAGCGCCCGCTACCTGCCCGAAATCCAGGCCAAGGCGAAGACGCTCGATGCTGGCAGCGTGCTGTCGATGGTTCGTGGCGCGTGACTACGCCTGCATGGAGATATCGAGCCACGTCGAAGCGCAAACTCTGCCGCGAGAAGGCGTTTTTCTCATGCCGTTGGTGAAGTGTGGATTTTCGTCGGTGGTGCACCTTGCGATTCCTTCCCTGCGGTTGAATCGCGCGTTGATTGTGTCTTGCCAAGAGTCGCGTTGACGATGGCGGTTTTCGAAAGTCCCGATCAGACAAAAACCGATCCCAACCCGCTGCAGCGGTTCCTAGACAAAGCTGCCGTGCGTCACAGCGTGCTCGGCCTGATCATTCTCAACGCAGTGGTTCTCGGGCTGGAAACGTCGGACGCCGCAGTGGCGAGCTACGGCACCTGGTTGCGACTGCTGGATCAAACGCTGCTCGGCGTTTTCGTGCTGGAGATCGGCCTTCGCATCGTCGCCTGGCGCGGCGCGTTCTTCCGCGATCCGTGGAGTCTGTTCGACTTCGCCGTGGTCGCGATCGCACTGGTTCCGGCCAGTGGCCCGTTCGCAGTGCTACGCGCCTTGCGTGTGCTGCGAGTGTTGCGCGTGCTGACCATCGTGCCATCAATGCGCCGAGTCGTCGGTGGGCTGCTGGCCGCGATGCCCGGCCTTTTTTCGATCGCTATGGTGCTGCTGCTCGTGTTCTATGTGTTCGGAGTGGTCGCGACGCAAATCTTTGGCGACCATTTTCCGGACTGGTTCGGCACGCTCGGTTCGTCGCTCTTCACGCTGTTTCAGATCATGACGCTCGAGAGCTGGTCGATGGGCATCGTGCGACCGCTGATGGAGGTGTTCCCCTACGCGTGGATGTTCTTCATCCCGTTCATCCTCGTCGCGACATTCACGATGTTGAACCTCTTCATCGGCGTCATCGTCAGCGCCATGCAAACCTTCGTCAGCACGGAAACCGAAACGACGGTTGCGGCGGTGGACGACGCACGCGATCACATTGAGGCAGATGCGCATGCGGAAATGCGCGCTATCCGTGCCGACCTGGCAGAAATCAAGCGCATGTTGCGCGACTCGGAGGCAGGTTGACGATTTTGATGTTTCTTGCAGGTCTCATCGCTCTGACGGCAGGGGCCGAGCTGCTGGTACGCGGGGCATCGAAAATGGCCCTGTCGTTCGGAATCTCGCCACTCGTGGTGGGGCTGACCATCGTCGCGTTCGGTACCAGCACACCCGAGATGGCGGTTTCCGTAGGTGCGGTGTTGGACGGGCAGACCGACATCGCCGTCGGCAACGTGGTGGGAAGCAACATTTTCAACGTACTTTTCATATTGGGTGTTTCGGCACTGATCACGCCGCTGGTCGTCAACATTCAGCTGATTCGACAGGAAGTTCCGATCTTGCTCGGCGCTTCGCTGCTGCTGCTGCTGTTCGCGCTGGACGGACGAGTGGGAGTGGTGGAAGGAGCAACCTTGTTCTCGCTGCTGTTGGCCTACACGGTGTTTCTGGTTGTTCAATCACGTCGCGAAACGCAGTCGGCGAAGAACGAGTATGCCGCCGAGTTTCAGCGTTCCTCAAAGGAAGGGTGGGATGGCCGCCTTCCGGTACAGATCGCGCTGATCGTGGTGGGTCTGACGCTGTTGGTTGCAGGGTCGGATTGGCTGGTCTCGTCCGCCGTGGTCTTCGCCAAGGCGCTCGGTGTCAGCGACGCGATCATCGGCCTGACCATCGTCGCCGCAGGCACGTCGATGCCGGAAGTTGCGACGTCGGTAATGGCGGCAATCAAGGGCGAGCGCGATATCGCAGTAGGCAATGTTGTGGGGAGCTGCACGTTCAATCTGCTTGGTTGTGTGGGTCTTGCTGGTCTGGCGGCAGGCGAGGCGGGATTGTTGATACCACCCTCTCTGCTGTCCTTTGATATCTGGGTAATGGTGGCCGCGGCGCTGATTTGCGTGCCGGCGTTCATGACCGGACGCGAGATCGCGCGCTGGGAAGGCGGCATGTTCCTGGGCCTGTACACGGCCTATCTGACATACCTGGCCCTGACTGCACAGCTCAGTCCGGCCCTACCCGACTTCAACGCGGCGATGACCGGCATCGTGTTGCCACTGGCGGTGATCGCGCTGGTGATCTCAATGGTTCGCGGAACAGGGCATACGGGCTGATGAATCCCTTCTGGCGAGATCGACAACGCCCCTGCGCAGATGCGCCAAATTGTGCTGGACGTGCTTTCGGAAACAGTTGTCATCGGCCTGTAGATCCGGAGCCTTCCACTGCGGGCCAAGGCGCAACATCGAAAAATATGATCTGCTGCGCGCTGCCTCGGGTAAATTTGATCGATTACTTTCCCAAACACGTGAAACGGCTTTACTTGTCGAGGATTTGGCCAGCTACCTGGGATTCTGGTCAAGGCTTCGACTTCAGCCCCTGCCCGGTTGCGTGGGTAAGACAAACGGGCAGTGACGACTGCGGAATTCTTCCCGCCAACCAGCGCCAGTGACGGCAGATTTCTGAGCGGCCATTTTCCACGAGAACCGATGCGATGCAGAATTCCGGACTGCCCCACGTGCTGATCCTCGGTGGTGGTTTCGGTGGTCTGGCGTCCACTCGAGCGCTCGCCTCGGCACCGGTTCGGATCACCCTGGTCGACCGCAGCAACCACCATCTATTCCAACCACTGCTCTACCAGGTCGCGATGGCGGGTCTGTCCGCACCCGATATTGCCGCGCCGTTGCGCCATATCCTGCGCCGGCAGGGCAACGTCAGCGTGATCATGGACGATGCGCGCAGGATCGATATTTCGGCACAGCGTGTCGTGTGTGTCGGCGGCACGATCAGCTACGACTACCTGATTATTGCGACAGGATCCTGCGACACGTATTTCGGTCACGACGATTGGGTTGCCTGTGCACCGGGCCTCAAGACGCTTGACGATGCATTGCACATACGACGCCGGGTGCTTGAAGCGTTCGAACGCGCCGAGCGCGAGCCCGATGCGGCCGAGCAAGCAAAATGGCTGGACTTCGCGATCGTTGGTGGCGGCCCGACTGGCGTCGAACTGGCGGGCACACTGGCCGAAATTGCGCGGCACACATTGCCGCGTGAGTTTCGCCGTAGCGATCCGCGGCACGCGCGCATCCATCTGGTCGAAGCCGGGCCACGGATCCTGTCAGCCATGCCCGAGTCCTTGTCACGAAAGGCAAAGAGCCAGCTTGAGCATCTCGGCGTCAGTGTTGAAGTTGGCCAATCGGTAACCGGAATCGACGCCGATGGTGTCAGCATCGGCAAGCGGCGCATCTCCGCGCGAACGGTTCTGTGGGCTGCGGGTGTTGCCGCATCACCACTCGGCAAGCAAATTGCAGAGAACACGGATCGTGCTGGTCGGGTTGAAGTTGGGACCGATCTTTCGTTGACGGACCATCCCGAAGTGCTTGTCGTTGGTGACCTCGCATCCGTATGGCAGGATGGCAAGCGGGTGCCCGGTGTCGCTCCGGCAGCCAAGCAGATGGGAAAGCACGCTGCGCAAGTGATCCGTGATCGCCTTGTCGGGCGCAAATCGAAACCATTTCACTACCGCGACTTCGGCGTGCTCGCCACCATCGGGCGCATGGCCGCCGTGGTCGACCTGCGCGGTATCAAATTCTCCGGCGCGCTGGCGTGGTTTTTCTGGCTAATGGCACACATCTTTTTCTTGATTGGTTTCCGCAATCGCATCGTTGTAATGATCAACTGGATCTGGGCGTATTTCACCTATCAGCGCAGTGCGCGAATCATCGTGGGTGCCGACAAAAAAGACGGGGAGACTTCATGACTTCCACTGTCATCGGAACAGATGGTTTCGACATCTCCAAGCAACTTTCGGTGCGCGATCTACTTCGTTATTTATGCAAGCCTTTTATCCAATTCGAGCGATACATTAACCAATCAGCAAATATGAATTGGAGCGGAGCGAGATTATGTACCAACAGCTAGCCCCATTTGTCACGGCTGCCGCAATCGGATTGCTGATTGGGGTCGAGCGTGAAAGATCCAATAATCCGGACGGTAAACGCTCCATACTTGGTGCCCGGACTTTCCCGCTGATCGCGTTATCGGGTGCGCTGATGGCGTTCCTTGAGCATCATGCACTCATGATTATCGTGAGTGTTTTTATTGGCGTTCTGATTTTGGCCAGTGAATTCTCTTGGCATCGCGAAATCGGCAGGTTCCGGATCGGTGGAACATCGGCCGTAGCGGCCATGTTTACTTATGCATTGGGCTATCTTGCCCAATCAGATGGCAGAGTCGCGGTTGTTCTCGGTGTCCTGTTGTTTGGTTTTCTTTCGATAAAGAGCCGCCTGCATAACTTTGCCCAGACCGGAATCACCAAGAATGAGATGTCGGCTGCACTGACGTTCTTGATCAGCGCCTTTGTGATCCTTCCCCTGCTGCCAAATTATTTCATCGACCCGTGGCAACTGATTCATCCGACGAGAATCTGGATGCTGTTTGTCTTCGTAACCGGCGTCGAGTTCTGTAGTTATATCGCCCTGCGCAATTTGGGGAAGAGCTGGGGAGTAGTCTTTTCAGGCCTGTTGGGGGGAGCCGTGTCGGCGACTGTGACGACCCTGACCTTGGCCCGCCGCATCGTGGACCAACCCCATTCTCTTTTGCTGATCTCGAGCGGCATTGTTCTGGCGGAAGTTTCCTCGCTGTTGATTCAAATTATCGTTCTGGCTGTCGTCGCACCGGATGTATTTTCCCAACTGTATTTGTACCTTGCCGGCCCAGCGGCGATCGGTGTCGTAAGTGCGGTCGGAATTTCCTTGTTTTCTCGGCCGGATAGCAGTGGCTCAACGGTTGATATCTACCTTGCCAACCCGATCTCGATAAAAAGTGCGTTAAGATTTACATTATTAATATCATTGTCACTTATTGTGATCGCCCTGTCTGCGCGATGGCTGGGTGCAGCGGGTGTATATGCGACATCGGCACTTGGTGGAGTAGCCAGCTTGAGAGCTGTTACGTTCTCCGTCTCTGAGTTGACCAGCGCCGGCACTGTCTCAACCACGGTCGCCGCTCTGGCAATTCTCATCGCGATGACGACCAACATGATCATGAAATTGGTGATCATCTTTCGCGCCGGTCGGATGAAGCTGTTTTTGGTGTGTACACTTTTCTTCGTTTTAATGCTGATCGGGGGATTCCTGATCTTCTTCTTCAACCTTTTCTACCGCACGGGTTAACATCGAGTGAAAGTCCTCTGGTTTTACAAGTCTGCGCTGGTGGACCCGTCATTCCCACGCTTGCGCATGCAACTGACCGGGCTCAAGTGGATTCTTCAAATTAGGAAAACTCGTTGACCATTTTCATTTTTTTCGCCGGTTTGATCGCTCTGACGGCAGGGGCCGAGTTGCTGGTACGCGGTGCGTCAAAAATGGCGTTGTCGTTCGGAATCTCGCCACTCGTGGTGGGCCTGACCATCGTCGCGTTCGGCACCAGCACGCCCGAGGTAGCGGTTTCTGTAGGGGCGATCCTGGACGGACAGACGGATATCGCGGTAGGCAATGTCGTGGGAAGCAACATCTTCAATCTGTTGTTTATCCTGGGCGTGTCGGCGCTGGTCGCGCCGCTGGTTGTCAACATTCAGCTAATTCGACAGGAGGTTCCGATCTTGCTCGGCGCTTCGCTGCTGCTGTTGGTCTTCTCGCTGGACGGGCGGGTCGGAGTGGCCGAAGGCATCATCCTGTTTTCCCTGCTGGTGGTGTACACGGTGTTCCTTGTCGTGCAATCACGTCGCGAAACGCAAGAGGCCAGAGACGAGTACGCCGGTGAGTTTCAGCCTTCTTCAAAAGGAGGATGGGACGGACGACTCCCGGTACAGATCGGGCTGATCGTGTTGGGTCTGACGCTGCTCGTTGTGGGTGCGGGTTGGCTGGTCTCGTCCGCAGTGGTCTTCGCCAAGGCGCTAGGTGTCAGCGACGTGATGATCGGGCTGACCATCGTGGCTGTCGGAACGTCGATCCCGGATGCGGCAACCTCACTGATGGCGGCGATCAAGGGCGAGCGCGACATTGCGGTGGGTAACGTGGTTGGCAGCAGCACCTTCAATATCCTTGGATGCGTGGGCGTCTCCGGACTGGCATCGGGTGAAGCCGGGCTGCTCATACCCCCGTCACTTATGGCGTTCGACATTTGGGTGATGGTTGCCGCGGCCTTGGCTTGTTTACCCGTTTTCATCACGGGCCGGGAGATCGCACGCTGGGAGGGCGGTGTGTTCCTTGGCCTGTACGCCGGCTACTTGATCTACCTGATCCTTGTCGAGCAGCACAGTGCGGCGTTGAGCTGGTACAGCACGGCGATGACCGGTCTCGTGTTGCCACTGGCGGTGATCGCATTGGTGATCTCGATGGTGCGCCGAACGGCGGATGCGGACTGACGATGCGCCTCAAGTGATGGCGACACAGGCGTTTCGCACCTCGTCTTGATCACGATAACGTCTCCATTCAATAGCCGTTTGGCATTCCATTCCGCACGGTGGGGACCGCTGTTCTGCTGGCCGCTGGCGTTTGTGTCGCCGCAGTGCATTCGCCCGATCAGGCTGGCTCTGTCGGCAACGACGCGGGTTCTAGATCGCGACGTGACAACCAGCGTGAGCGCAGGTAACGCTCGATGCGCTCGATCAGCAGGGCTCGACTATAGGGCGTCAAACGGACACCTTTATGCGTGTTCATCCGGGGCTCCTGAAGGTTGTTTTGGTTCGCACCTCCAGTCTTCCGGATTCGCCCCGGATGAACAACCTACTGAGAGATCACACCTAGCTATCGGATAGCGTGATCGAGTTGCTCCTTCGGAAATGTTGCGGTGCGGGCGACTCAAATTGACGGAAGCGCCAAAACGCCAAACTCGTCATTCCTGCGACGGCACACTGGTGTCCGGAATCTTTTCGCGTCGTGCCGCGCAGCCCAAGTCGCGCCTCGCTTTCGGCGATGTCGCGGCAACAGTGACTCACTACCCGAAAATGACGCAACCTGAAATCGTCGTCATTCCTGCGAAAGCACGACGCCGAAGCGAACATCCGCGCGGCGGATGGCCCGGAGGGCGCGCGAAGGATTTCGCGCGTCATGACGACGAACCTATTGATGGTCGGCTAACCATTCTGGCGAAAGATTCCGGACAGCCGTGTGCGTAGGCAGGAAGACCAAGAACCAATTCTTGGCCCGCTGAGCGAGTCCATGCAAACGTTCTGGACAGCAGTGCCTACGTCCCGGAATTGGAACGGCTCAAACGACAACGCCCGCGTTCGCACGGCGAGACGCGGGCGTTGTGCTTGGCCATCCGTAGCCGAAATATCTTAGCGAACTACTTCGCTTCCTTCTCCATCAGCTTGTCGACCAGGTTGGTCGGCACTTCGGCGTAGTGATCGAAGATCATCGTGAAGTTGCCGCGGCCGCTGGTCGCGGAACGCAGGAAGTTGATGTAGCCGAACATTTCCGCCAGCGGCACGAAGCCCTGCACGAATGCCTGTGGACCCTTCTGGCCCTGGTCGGTGACCTGGCCACGACGGCGGTTCATGTCGCCGATGATATCGCCCAGATAATCCGCTTCCGTGACCACTTCGATGTTCATCATCGGCTCGAGCAGCTTTGGCTTGCTCATCTTGTGAGCCTCGCGGAACATTTGCTTGCCGGCGATTTCGAACGCCAATGCCGACGAGTCGACATCGTGGTACTTGCCGTCGATCAGGCGTGCCTTGAAGTCAACCACTTCGTAGCCGGCGATCTGGCCTTGATTGGCCTCGGTCTTGATGGCGAATTCGACCGAGGGGATGAACTCGCGCGGGATGCGGCCACCGACGATTTCGTCGACGAACACCACGCCTGAACCCTGCTCGCCCGGTTCGAAGACCATCTTGACTTCGGCGTACTGGCCCGAACCACCGGACTGCTTCTTGTGGGTGTAGATGTGCTCGACGCGTTCACCGAAGGCTTCGCGGAAGCTGACCTTGGGCTTGCCCATGTTCGCCTCGACACCGAGCTCGGTGCGCATGCGATCAATGGTGATTTCCAGGTGCAATTCGCCCATGCCCTTCAGCACGGTCTGGCCGGTTTCGCCGTCTACTTCCAGTCGCAGCGACGGATCGGCCTTGACCATCTTGTAGAGCGCGGTCGACATCTTGTCGATGTCGTTGCGGCTCTTCGGCTCGACCGACACACTGATGACGGGATCAGGGAAGCGCATGCGTTCCAGCAGGATCGGCGACGCCATGTCGCTCAAGGTATCGCCGGTCTCGGTTTCTTTCAGCGAGACGAACGCGCAGATGTCCCCGGCGCGGACCTCGTCGATTTCCTTGGTGGCGTTGGCCTGCACTTCGACGATACGGCCGATGCGCTCCTTCTTGCCACGAGTGACGTTCATCAGGGTGTCGCCCTTGCGGATGACGCCGGAATAAACACGGGTAAAGGTGAGCGCGCCGAACTGGTCGTTGATCACCTTGAACGCCAGCGCGCGGGCTGGTGCGTCGTCGGTCACTTCCTGCTCACCCACGATGTTGCCGTCGACATCGACCATCGAGATACCACCGTTCTCGCCCGGATACGGCAGGTAATCGACGACGCCGTCGAGCAATTGCTGCACGCCCTTGTTGCGGTACGAGGAGCCACAGAAAACGGGAACCAGTTTGCCGGTAACGCAACCCTTGCGGATGCACAGCTTGAGCGTTTCCAGCGACGGCACTTTGCCGTCGGTGATGTAAGAATCCATTGCCGCGTCGTCGAATTCGACGACGGTTTCAATGGCTTCCTCGCGCAAAGCAGCCAAGTCTGCGACCCACTTGTGATCGCGGGTGGAGCTGAGCGCCTTGATCTTCGGATGGTTGGCGATTTCATCAAGCGGCACGGTTTCCCAGGTGCTGTCCTTGTCGTCGCTCTGCCAGATGTAGCCGACGTTGGCGATCAGATCGGCCATGCCGGTGAATTCGTCGTGGCTGCCCAACGGAATCTGGCACAGCACGGCGTTGGCACCGAGACGCTCGCGGATACCTTTCACGCAATGCTCGAAGCTGGCGCCGATGCGGTCCATCTTGTTGACGTAGCACATGCGAGGTACGTTGTACTGGTCGGCCAGGCGCCAGTTGGTTTCGGTCTGCGGCTCGACGCCGGCAACGCCGTCGAATACCACCACCGCGCCGTCAAGGACGCGCAGCGAGCGGTTCACTTCGATGGTGAAATCGACGTGTCCCGGCGTGTCGATCACATTGATCTGGTGATCTTTCCACTCGGTGGAGACAGCGGCGGACTGGATGGTGATGCCGCGCTTGCGCTCCTGTTCCATGTAGTCGGTGGTCGTGGAGCCCTTGCCGTCCTTGGTGTCGTGGACGTCGATGATCTGGTGCTTGCGCCCGGTGTAATAGAGCACGCGCTCCGTGGTCGTCGTCTTGCCCGCATCAATGTGGGCGATGATTCCGATATTGCGGTAGAGCTTGAGCTCTTTCTGCCTGGCCATGATGTGTTCTCTGCTAAGGGTGTCTGGTCCAGCCGGCAGGCGCGTTACATGCCTGTCGGATGGTTTGGTCAAATCTTCGCCACAGCGCACCGAGCGCTGATGGAGACACATTCGTCTGAAACGAACGCAGCGCCTTCAAGCGCTGCGCGGGTGACGAACGGGGATACAGGGTGCCAATCCAGTTTGGCGGGTTGGGCATTGCAGCCCAAGCGCACGGCATTCCCGCCGGCGCAGCCGCCGAATTCTACACGAAACCGGCGCATTCTCGTGAACTGGCTCGCGCTGCCTTGCGTGGACCGACCCTGGTGGTCCTCAACGAATCGCCTTGCGCAGTGCCTCCAAGGCGGGAAGTTCAACCGGAATTCCATTCGCGTTGCAGCTGCCGATCTTGCAAAGTTGTGCGCGTATGCGCGGCTGCGACTGCGCGATCAGGTGGAACAACACGTTTTGTTCCAGCGATCCGTGTACCGCCGCCGCGCCGGGGCCGCGAGCAAACACAGCCACGTCTTCACCGCTGTGGGTTTCGCTGCGCAACGGAATGGCGGCTTCCTGCAGGTAGTTTGGCGCGGTCGTGTCGATGTCGGTCAGGTCGGGCCGGGGTCCACGTGTAGCGGCGCTCTTGGGTCGATGCGGGAATTGCTTGGGCCCTTCCTGCTGCTGGTCCGACGCAGCGCTAAAGCCAGGGCCGGTTGCGTAGTTCAAGGTCGTGAACGGTTTGCCATCGAGATCCTTGACCAGCACCGGCTCACCCTCGTCATCAGGGTTGATCCCGCGCAACAGCCCGAGGATCGGGTTGCCGCGACTGGGGTAGCTGGCCATGGTCAGCACATGGCTGTGGTCGGCGGTGACCAGGATCAGCGTGTCCTGATCGGACGTCAACTGGTCGGCGGTGCGAACCGCATCGGAAAAGGCGATCGTCTCGTCGAGCGCTCGAAAGGCGTTGCCGGCGTGGTGGGCGACGTCGATCTGACCGCCTTCGACGACCAGGAAATAGCCTTGGCCGCGCTTTTCCAGCAAGCCAATCGCGGCGCGAGTCATCTCGGCCAGGCTTGGCTGGCTGCCGGGATGCTGGCGGCGCTCGAAGTCGTAGTCGAGGTTGGACCAGGCGAACAAACCGAGCACGTGCTCGCTTCGGGCCGGGTTCAGCGCGGCAAGTTGCTGCGGGTTCCAGATGTAGGACGCGCCCGGCCGTGCCGCCCATTCGGCGGTAAGGTCACGACCGTCGCGGCGAACGCCTTGTTCGTTCTTGTCGATGGGATCGGCAACGCCTGTTGGCAGGAAGTTGCCACGACCACCACCGAATGCCACATTCGGTCCACCCGCGATCGGAAACTCGATCAACTGACGAGCGATGTCGGTGCAGCCTTCGGCGATGGCGACCGCTGACAGCTTGGTGTCGTTTTCCCACTGCCGCTCGCTGGCGTGGGCATAGGTGGCCGCAGGCGTCGCGTGGGTGATGCGCGTCGTCGTGACCACGCCGGTTGCCATGCCGGAAGCGGCGGCGAGTTCGAGCAGGCTGACGGTTTCATTGTCGTGCGCGGCCGCGCAGCTTCCGCGCGACGCACGCTGGTTGACGTTGATCGAACCCAGGCGAACCTTCACGCCAGTCATGATGGCGGTCATGGTCCCGGCGGAATCGGGCGTTTGCGCATCGACGTTGTAGGTGCGGCTCAGCGCCGTGTAAGGGAAGTCTTCGAACGCCAACCGGTTCTCTTCGCCGGACTCACCCTTGCGCTGGCCTTCCAGGATGCGCGCGGCGGCAATGGTGGTGATGCTCATGCCATCGCCGAGGAACACGATCACATTGCGCGGCTTGCCGGCGGAATTTGCGCCGGCCTTGACCGCCGCCGCAGCACCGTTGCGGAACCACCATTCCGGTGTTTCGCCGCGTGGATGGGCGACGGTCGCAACGGCGATTGGCCGCGACGCAGCCGGCCTTGATGGCACCGGCGGAGCGGCGGCGCAGCCGACGGTCACGCTGCAGATGACGGCGGCAATTGCGATGGACGAGGCGTTCGGGCGAGGCATGGTGGAGGTATGGAAGACGTGATCTGTGGCTGCGGATTATCGCCTGCCGTCATGGTCGCTGCACTGTGGCGTCGCTTGCATCGACGTCGTCGTGAGCCCCGATGGCGTTTGAGTTCCGCGAGTCTGGCGTCTCATCGCCTTGTCCTGCGAAACTGAACAGAAGACATGGTGGTGAGATCGATGCGCCCAAAAATAACGAAGGTTTAATGGGTCGCCGGTGTAACGTTTCGGCAGCGCAACATTAGGGAGGGCGCATCCAGATGAGCAATGACAAGAAATCCGAATTTTCCAACGTGCAGAGTCCCGTTTTTCCGAACGTCAATCCCGGCATGAAAAAGCCGGACTTCTCCAACGTGGAAAGCGGTGCCAGTTCAAGCGCGCCAGCGGCACCCAAGGCGGACTTTGGCAATGTGCAGAGCGGCGTCACGTCGACTGCCGAAACGGTGCAGCCTGCCGGCACGACCCATACGGTCGAGAAGGGCGAAAGCCTGTCGCTGATCGCCAAGCATCACTATGGCAAGGCGAGCCTGTGGCCGCGCATCTACGACGCGAACCGCGATCAGCTCGACGATCCGGACAAGATCAAGCCAGGCCAGGTATTGAACATTCCGGCCGCCGACGCGAACGCCTGATCCCCACTATCAAGAGGAGCATCACCATGAAATCCAACAACAAGACATTCGCTGCCATCACGGTCCTCGCTGTTGCACTCGCCCTCGGCGCCTGCGGCAAGAAAGAAGAGCCAATGCCAGAGCCGATGGCCCCAGCACCGGCCCCGATGCCGGCACCGGAAGCCACGCCGCCTGCCGCACCAGCACCCGCAGTCACGCTGACCTCGGTGACATTGGGCAATGCCGTCGACGCCAGCAATGCGGTGACCACGCCGACTGAAACCTTCGGCAGCAAGGACACCATCTACGCGTCGGTGGCTACCAATGGCAGCAGTGCGAGCACGCCGATTACCGCGAAGTGGATGTATCAGGATGGCCAGATGGTCAACGAAAGCACCCAGACCATCGCGCCGACCGGCCCGGCTGTGACGGCCTTCCACATCGCCAAGCCGGATGGCTGGCCGCTGGGTGGTTACACGGTTGAAATCAGCATGGACGGCAGCGTCGTCGACACCAAGAAGTTCACGGTGCAGTAAGCGCAATCTGATTGACTGAAACCGACGGGCGCGGAGCAATCCGCGCCCGTTTTTCTTTGGATTTCGTTCTTCGCGAAACGCTGGTCGGCGGTTTGCTCAGCGAACCCGTTGCCAGACCAGGCAGCGATTGTTGGCCGGCATCGCGACAGCGGCGATCAATTGCAGTCCGGCCGCCTGCGCCAGTGCATCAACGGCGGACTGATCGCGAAGTCCCATCTGCGAAGCACGCGCTTTCAGCGACTGATCGAACTGCGCATTACTTTCGCTGCTGAATTGACCATCGTCATTGAACGGGCCGTAGATCACGACGCGGGCATCGGCTTTGAGGATATCCGGCAAGCCGCCAAACAATGCCTGCACGTCATCCCAGCCCATGATGTGCAGGGTATTTGCGCTGAAAACGGCGTTGTAACGATCACCCGGCCAGTTGCCACTGGCGACATCGAGTTCAATCGGCTCGGGCGTGTTCGGCAAGGCGGCCTCGGCCAGCCATAGACGGATGCCCGCAAGGTTCTCCGCGCGATCCGAACACTGCCATCGCCACTGCGGCATGGCTGCCGCAAAGTGCACCGCGTGTTGCCCGGTGCCACTGCCGATTTCCAGCACGCGTCGATTGCCGGGAAAATATTCCGCCAACACGGCAAGGATCGGCTCGCGATTACGTTCGCAGGATGGCGAGCACGGTTTGTCGATGGCAGTCATGGATGCAGGGTCTCGCTGGCGACGGGAGCAGGTCCAGTGGATTTCAGACGCATTCCGCGCGTCGCCCGCAGACCGAGCATGAAGGCAATGATCAGCAGCAGTGCTGCAAGAAGAAAGGCCGCGCCGGGAATGTGGGCGGGCGCGTCAGGCTCGATGAAGGCAGCGAACACTTGCGAGAAAAGGAATGGACCGAAGATGCCGGCAAAGCTTGCCAGGCTGGTGATCGCGCCCTGCAAACGCCCTTGTTCGTGCGCGGAAATCTGTTGCGACATGATCGCCTGCGCGGTCGGCCCCCCCAGCCCCGATAGCGCCAGTAACGGAATGCCGGCCAGGAACAGCCATACGAACGGGGCGAGCCCGATTACGCTGAAGCCGGCGAAGCCAAACAGCAGGCCCGCCAACATCACCTGTCGTTCGCCGAAAATCGGCACCACGCGGCGCACCAGCCCGGCTTGCACGATCCCCGAACACACGCCGACCAATGCCAGGCTGAGTCCCACTTGCTGTGGGCCCCAATTGAATCGGTAGTCGGTAAACAGAACAAACGTGGAATTGAGCGCGTACTGGGCAAGGTTGACGGTGAACACCACCAGCGCCAACGCGAACACTTGCGGATGCTTGCGCAGAAAGCCAAGCGCACCGATGGGATTGGCCGACTTGATATCGAAACGTTTGCTGCGTTTTTCCGGCGGCAGGGATTCCGGCAACACGAAGTAGCCGTAGAGGAAGTTCGCGAGCGCAAGGCCGGCCGCCACCCAGAATGGCATGCGAATGTCGAAGCCGCCCAGCCAACCGCCGAGCGCCGGCCCGATGATGAAACCGATACCAAACGCGGCACCGAGCATGCCGAACGCGC
>JBATAQ010000161.1:0-15258 GCA_049661925.1 Dokdonella sp. | reverse complement strand
GTGTTGCGCATCGTGATGGCGAGGCCCGAGCCATTGGCGATTCCCGCTGCAAAGCAGACATCGCACGCCGCGACATTGTCAGCGATGGTCAGGTTCTGCAGAAGCAAGCCGCCACTGCCCTGCAAGTTCATCGCACCACCCAGGCCGGCACGTGCGACGTTGCCGACAAACGTGCTGTTGCTGATGTCGCCGCTGGCGCGAATCAGCGTTGCGGTCTGGTGGTCGAAGATGGAAAGCCCGGCGTAGCCGGATGCCTGATTGGCGCGAAACGTGGAACCACGAATCGAGAACGGTCCACCCTGCAGATAGACGCCGCCGGTGTGCGCGTTGGTGGTTCCGACACTGTCGTTGCCCTGGATTGTGGAATCCAGAATCCGGGTAAAGCTGGTCGTGTCGTAGACGGTTGTGAACAGACCTGCGCCATAGGCATTGGATTGGTTGTTAAGCACGCGCACCCGGCACAGGTTGACGAATCGATCGGCACTGTCGACCCCGATCGCGCCGGCATTGCCACCGTTACCCGGGTTGCCGCCGGTACCCGTCGCCGCATTTCCCGAAAGTTCGCTGTCAAAGAAATTGATGCGCTTTGAGCCCAGCGCGTACACGCCACCGCCGTTGGCGCCGCTATTGCCATCCAGCAGCGTTCTGACCACGCTCAATTCATCGGCGCCCACGGCGTAAATCGCACCACCGCCATCATCCTGTGCGGATGTGATCGCGCGATTGTTCGTGAATCGCGAATCGAAGATTCGGATCGAGACGGCCCGCCAAGGGCCGCCCGACGGCTTCCAGAGACCCGCGCCGGAACCACTCGGCGTCAAACCGTTCGCGATCGTCGCGTTGAGCAGAGTGAACGCGTACGTCAGGTTGGACGGATTGTCGACGCGCAACACCCGCCGTGCATTGCCACCTGACAACGTGGCCCCGCCAGCGTCCAGGATCGTTTCGCGGCTGACGTTCAACTCGGATGCAACCACCAAGGTCGACATACCCATGTTCAGTCGGATTGCACCACCCGCATCCAGCGCCGCCTGCAACGCAGCGGTCGATACGCTGCCCGCCGCGCCATTGCCAAGGACCACCGGATTGGTGAGCGTAGGCGTTGCCGGCGTCGCGCAATCAAAAACCGCCTGCGCACTCGCAGCGTTGGCGAGTGTCAGTAGCAGCACGGAGCTGATTGTTCGGATCATCGAGCAACTCCAGAAGGTTTTCGTAAAAAAACAAGGATGAAGCCTGCACGTCTGCAAGTCCGTGATCGCTGTATCACCAGAGGTATCCACCATGTCTTCGGTCATCAAATGATCGGTGGGCAGTCAGACTGGACGCGCTCGTGCAGGGTTGATCGGCGCATCCCCTGGTGTTCGCGCATCGGCTGCTGACGGAGCCGACCACTTGGCAAACATCGTTGCGCCGGTCCAGATCGCCTTCGTACCCCAACATCGTGTTGCTTCGATTGTCCGGCGGCGCGACGCTGGTTAGCGAGAAGCGGGCTTGGAGTCGACGCCTATTTGTAGGGATTGGGAACGCGCATGTCGGGGCGCAGGCTGTAGCGCTTGTAGTGCCATTGGTATTGATCGAAGGCGCTGCGCGCGCAGTCCTCGACACCGCGATTCAGTGCCGTGCAGGCGACGCGCAGGTCGGTGTCGGCGATGCCGTTCGGGGCTTGGCGCAGGTGGATGTCGTAGCCGGTGCCGCTGGGCAACCGTTCGGCGAAGGCGAACAGCACTTCGGCGTTGGTGCGTTGGGCAAGGCGAGAGACCAGCACCATGGTCAAGGCTTCGACGCCAAAGAACGGCGCGAACGCGCCTTCACCCTGGCGCGGTTGCTGGTCGGGCAGGATGCCGACCGCGCCGCCAGCTTGCAGGCGTTTGTAGAGCGTGCGAACGCCAGCGCCCTCAGCCCGAACCTGTTCCACATCGAGCGCTCCGCGTGCGCGCAACAGGAACGATTCCAGGTTAGCTCGCTTGGGTGGTCGGTAGACGATGCTCAGCGGCATTCGCGAGGCCAGCCAGTAGTTGAGGAGTTCCCAGCAGCCCAGGTGCGGGGCGACCACGATCAGCCCGCGACCGGACTGGCGCATCGCTGTCAATATTTCTTCGCCATGGACATCGCGCACCAAGGCAAGTGTTGCCTGCGGATTGCCGCTCCAGATACGAGCGACTTCGGTGATTGATTTGCCGGTTTCGGCCAGGATGGCACGCACTCGCTGCGGCGTTGCCGGGATGCCGGTCGCGGATTCGACCAGCGCAAGATTGCGTTCGGTGACGAGTCGCGAACGTCCGTTGCCCAGCCAGAGGAACCGGCCAATCAACCTCCCGCAGCGATGCAAGAAGGACAATGGCAACTTGCCTGCGAAGCGCAGGGCGACGAAAAGCAGGCGCATGTTCCAGTTCAATCGTGAGTCCATCGGATGATTGTATGGCCTGCGCCGCGACGGTCCATTCGCTATCCTCAATGCCGCGTTCCATCGAGTAGAAGAATGATTGCCTTGATCCAGCGTGTCAGCAGTGCCCGTGTTGATGTCGATGGAGAAACTATCGGCGTGATCGGCGCAGGCTTGCTGGCGCTGGTTGCCGTGCAACCCGATGACGCGGAAGCGAACGCAAAGCGTATGTTGGAGCGCTTGCTCGGCTATCGCGTTTTTGCCGATGCGGATGGACGAATGAATCGGTCGCTGACCGATACCGCTGGCGGCTTGCTGCTGATATCGCAATTCACCCTGACCGCCGACACAGACAAGGGCATGCGACCGGGATTCAGTCACGCGGCGTCGCCGGACCACGGGCGGCTGTGGTTCGACCGCCTGCTTGAACTGGCGCGAGCTGGCCATCCCGATGTTGCCTGCGGTCGCTACGGGGCGAACATGCAGGTGCATCTGGTCAACGACGGGCCGGTGACATTCTGGCTGGAAAGCTGAGCCTGCTCCGTCGCGGTGCTGGTCTACAATGACGGCCATGTCCGAAGCCCCTGTCGCCGGCGTCCGTCGAACGCCCAATCCCGTCTTGTCCGTATTGGGCCGCCTGCTTGAAAGCGTGCTTGATCGCGCGATTTCGCTGGACCCGGAAACACGCGACCGACTGAGCGCACTTGAAGGCCGCGCCATTGCCATGACATTCAAAGGCACCGGTCTGGCGATGCGCTTGGTGGTGGACGATGGTCGCCTGCGAATTGGACCCGCTGATTCGGACACCAGCGCTCTTTCGCTGGCGGCAACCCCGGGAACCTTGCTGTCGCTGTTTCTGCGTCGAGGTGACGAGAGCGCGATGGCACCCGGTCAGATCGATATTTCCGGCGACGCGGAACTGGCCCGACGACTCGAACAAGTCGCCACCCGTTTCGCACCCGATATCGACGAAGCATTTTCTCGCGCGTTCGGCGATGTGATCGGATTCCAGATGGCCCGCCAGTTCCGTCATTCGCTTACGTGGATGCAGCGAGGCGCACGCGACCTGGCCACCGACAGTGTTGATTTCCTGCGTGATGAAAGTCGCGACTTGGTCCCGCGACCGGAACTGGATGATTTTCTCGACGATGTGGACCTTGTCCGTGATCGCGCGGACCGTCTTGAAGCGCGGGTACGCGGCCTGCTCGCAAAAACCGGCAGCAGCGCCGCATGAGCACGCTGGCCTTGTTGCCGCGTCTCCTGCGCATTGCCGGCACGGCGGCACGCTATCGGCTCGATGACCTCGTCGACGATGCGCGCGTGCGTCGTTCGCTGCGCACGCTGCGCTGGTTCCTGCCGTCCGAATCGCCTGAAGTACTGGCCTTGCCGCGTGGCGAGCGGTTTGCGATTGCGCTGACGGCGCTTGGCCCGATCTTCGTCAAGTTCGGTCAGATCCTTTCGACCCGCCGCGATCTGTTACCTGCCGATATCGCCGAAGCGCTTGCCGAATTGCAGGACCGCGTCGCGCCATTTCCTGGCGAGCAGGCGCGGGCAATGATCGAGCATGAACTCGGCGCGTCGATTAGCGAGCTGTATGCCGACTTTGATGAAATTCCATTGGCTTCTGCGTCGATCGCGCAGGTTCACGCGGCACGCATGCACGACGGACGCGAGGTGGTGGTCAAGGTGTTGCGACCGGACATCCGTGCCCGCATCAAGCACGATGTGGAGTTGCTGCGGGCATTGGGCGGCGTTGCGAATCGCTGGCATCCCAATGCCGACAAGATACGTCCGCTGGAAGTGGTGGCCGAAGTCGAATCGACCCTGTTCAACGAACTCGACCTGCAACGTGAAGGTGCCAATGCCAGCCTGCTCAGGCGCAATTTCGCCGACTCGCCGGATTTGATCGTCCCCGCCGTCGAGTGGGACCGCAGTAACGAGCGCGTGCTGACCCTGCAACGCCTGAGCGGCATCCCGGTCGACGACATCGCCGCGCTCGACGCTGCCGGTATTGACCGCAAGCGCCTCGCCCGCAAGGGCGTGGAGATGTTTTACACGCAGGTTTTCCGCGACAACTTCTTCCATGCCGATGCGCACGCCGGCAACATCTGGGTGGATACCGCCAACCCTGCCAACCCGACCTTCATCGCGCTCGATTTCGGCATCATGGGGGCGTTGCCCGATGCCGACCTGTACTGGCTGGCGGAGAACTTCCTCGCCCTGTTCGAGCGCGATTACCGACGCATCGCCGAGTTGCACCTGCGTGCCGGATGGATGCCGGCGCATGTGCGAACGGACGAACTGGAATCCGCTGTCCGCGCGGTTTGCGAACCCTATTTCACCCGGCCGCTGGCTGAAATATCGCTCGCCGAAGTTGTCGTGAAACTGTTCCAGACCGCGCGTCGCTACGAATTGACCTTGCAACCGCAACTGATCCTGTTGCAGAAAACCCTGCTCAATATTGAAGGCATTGGCCGCTCGCTGGACCCGCAGATCGACATCTGGGCGGTCGCCCAGCCGATACTCGAACGCATCTGGCGGCAACGCCGTAGTCCACGCCGGATCTTGGCGAAACTACGTCGCCGGGTGCCGGAATGGATGAGTATCGCGCCGGAAATCCCGCAGTTGGTTCACCAGGCTTTGGCCCAGGTCGCGGCCGGTCGCGTGGAACTTGTGGCCCCGCTTGCGGATCAGAAGCGCCTCGACGCACGTGCCAGGCTGGATCGCAGGGCGGCTGCCTGGCGTTGGCTTGCTGCCAGCTTGTTGCTGGCGACGGCTTGGTTGTGGACCAGCGACCATGCACTGGCGCGCTGGCACGACGTTCCGATCATCGCCTTGCTCAGCCTCGCTGGCGGCAGCGTCGCCTTTATCCTGGCGCTGCGCCGCTAGTCACGCCGATCTCAATGAACCTTTTCTCACACGCCTGCAAACGGAGTCCAACCATGTTTCATTCGCGCCAAGCCATTTACCCCTTGATCGGATTGTGTGTCGTGCTGTCGGCATGTGCCGGCAAGGCAGACAAACTCAGCGACGCTGAACTGTCACGGATGTTGCACACCGAAGGGCTGGCCGACGACCGCGTCGACGCTTCCGCGGTGGATTGCATGCGCGCCTGGAGCGACGATAGAAGTCTCATGTCGGGCATGCCCGACACCGTTGCGGGCGAACCGGGCAAGAGCGATTGCCGTCGCCACATGCAGGGCTGGCTCGATGATGGGTCGCGCAACCCACAAGGCTTGATGTTCGTTGATGTGGCAACGCCGAAGGTGACTCGACGCGCGATGGATCTGCTCGCCGCGTTGCCGCCAATGGAAACAGCGCCTGCGGTGGCCGACTCCAATGCGCCAGCCGGGACCATGCCGACGACGACGCAGGGAACGATCACCCAGGGTGACGTCACCAATGTGCCGCCGAAAGCTGCCGAAGCAGCTTACCAAGAGCGCGTCCAGATCACCAACCAGACCAACCAGACCATGGACCAGTACGACAGCGTCTGTGAAGAAGCGCAGAACCTTGCCAAGACACGTCAGTTCGACGCCGGCACGCTGGAGCGCATCAACAACTGCAAGCAGATCGCCGCAACAATGCGTCAACGAATGGATTCGATATTGGGAAGCGGCACCGCGTTTGACGTGTCGATGTCCACACGAGGTGCCGATCAGGAGCTGCAAATGCTGCGCAATGCGATCGCCAAGCCGAACAACTGAATTGTATCGGCGAAGCCAAGAGGGTTGATCAGAGCATCCCTGGCACGGTTTCGCCAATCCGACGGGCGAACTCCGCTGAAGAATTTCGCCCGTTGATCCAGCAAATCAGGGTGCGGTCGGAGATATCGGCGCGACCCGCCCATAGCGGTCTTCCAGTCGGACGATGTCGTCTTCGCCGAAATAGTCCCCGCACTGCACTTCGATCAGATGGATATCGGTCGAGGTTGGATTTTCCAGGCGATGCAGGGTGTCGATCGGGATGTAGGTCGACTGGTTCGCCTCAAGCAGGAATTCCTTGTCGCCGACGCGTACCTTGGCGGTGCCATCAACCACGGTCCAGTGTTCGCTGCGGCGATGGTGTTTCTGCAGTGACAAGACTTCACCGGCTTTCACAGTCAGCCGCTTCACCTTGCAGTCGTCGCGATCCTCCAGGATCGTGTAGCTGCCCCACGGGCGATGCACGGTCTGGTGATGATGGGCCGCACCATGCTGGCTCACCCGCAATTGTTCAACGACCTGTTTGACCTGCTGGGCATGTTCGCGATGGGCGATCAGCACCGCGTCGCCGGTATCGATGATGATGAGATTGTCGACACCGACCGCCGCCACCAGCCGATCTTCGGACTGCACGTAGCAATTGCGGCTGTCGACCATGATCGCGTTGCCGCGAACGCGATTGCCAGCGTCGTCGGCAACGCCTGCCTCGACCTCGCTGACAGCCTTCCACGAACCGATATCGCTCCAGTCGAATGACGCTGGAACCACGGCAACGCGCTCGGCGCGTTCCATGATGGCGTAGTCGACCGAGATGTCGGGTTGAGCAAGGAACGCGTCCTTGTCGAACTCGACCGGATTGCTTCCGCTTCCGGTGGTCGCGTAGCAGGCGCGCGCGGCGGCCAGCACGTCCGGACAACTGATCGCTGCCGCCGCGAGAATCGCATCGGCGCGGAAGCAGAACATGCCGGAATTCCAGGCGTGATCGCCGTCGGCGAGATAGCGTTCGGCCGTCGCCAGGTCGGGTTTTTCGACGAAGGCAGCAACGACACGGTTGTCGCCGCCGTCGATGCGTTCGCCCATGTGCAGGTAACCAAATCCGGTTTCCGCGTGGCTGGGACGAATACCGAAAGTCACCAACCAACCTTGTCCCGCAAGCGTTGCTGCCTTGTCGACATCAGCAGCAAAAGCGTCGAGGTCACGGATCAGGTGGTCGGCCGGCAACACCAGCAGCATGGCCGCCGCGCCATGCATGCGTTCGACGTGCAGGGCCGCCAGCAAAACTGCGGGAGCCGTGTTGCGGCCAGCGGGTTCGAGCAGAAAGCTCAAGTCCAGCGATGCGGATTCGGGGTTCTCGGCGTAGGCGTCGCGGGTCAGGAAATAGGTGTCGCGGCTGGTGACAGTCAACACCGTGCCGGCGTCGGCCACGCGCATCGCACGCGTGAGGGTCTTGCCAATCAGCGACTCGCCATCGGGCATGCGCATGAACGGTTTCGGGAAGGCGCTGCGCGACACCGGCCACAGTCGTGTGCCGGCGCCGCCGGAGAGGATCATTGGTATCAGCATGTCGTCACTAGCTTTGGATCACTGCGCAGTTGCGCGATCACGTCGCGCAAGCCTTGTTGCCATGGCGGTGCCGTCAGGCCGAACACCAGGGCCAGCTTGCCGTTGTCGAGCACCGACCAGTCCGGCCGTTGCGCGGGAGTCGGGTATTCGCTGGATGGAATCGGCACCAGTCTTGGCGATCGATCGATGATGCCCGCCGCCTGCGCTTGCGCAAAGATCGCCGTGGCGAAGTCGAACCAGCTACAGGGTTCCGACGTGGTGAGGTGATAGGTGCCTAGCGCCTGTTGTTGATCGGCTTGGTCCAACCTCATCCAACGTTGCAGAACGTCGGCCGTTCGCGATGCAATCAGGCCAGCCGGGGTCGGTGTGCCGACCTGATCATTGACGACGCGCAATTCATCACGCTCCGCGCCAATACGCAACATGGTGCGCAGAAAGTTGCCACCTCGCGCCGCATAGACCCAGGCTGTACGAAAGATGAAATGTCTTGCGCTGCTTGCCCGCAATGCTTCTTCTCCGGCCAGTTTGCTGCGGCCGTACACGCCTAGCGGCGCAGTCGAATCGCTCTCATGGTACGGGGTGCTCGCCTTGCCATCGAACACATAGTCGGTCGAATAGTGCACGACCAATGCGTCATTCGCGTGCGCCCAATCGCCAATCATTGCCATCGCGCGATGATTGATCAAGTCGGCTTGTTCGGGTTCGTTCTCGGCGCGATCAACGGCGGTGTACGCGGCGGCGTTGACGATCAGCTCCGGCGTTACCCGGTCGAGCAGCGAAAGCAAGGAAGTGGAGTCGGCAAGGTCGACAATTTCGCATTCGGCTTCGTCGACGAGTCGTCCTGATCGTGTCGCCGCAGTAACCTCGCCGAGCGGTCGCAACGTCGTCAGCAGTTCATGGCCGACCTGGCCATTGGCACCCAGCAACAGGATTTTCATGCGCCGTTGCCGACTATCTCGCTGGCGCTTGCGTCAGCGGGCTCATACATCGGCAGGCGATCCGGCGGCACATCGGCGAGCAACGGCGCGACGGCGTCCTTGCCTGACAGGCTGGGCTCGCTGATCGGCCAATCCACCCCAATCGCCGGGTCGTCCCAGCGGATACCGGCATCGGCGGCCGCGTCGTAGGCGGTCGTGCACTGGTAGCAGAACGTCGCGTTTTCGGAAATCACCGCGAAGCCATGTGCGAACCCTGGTGGTATCCAGAAATGGCGCTTGTTGTCGGCAGACAGGATCACCGCCGTCCATTCGCCAAAGGTTGGCGAGCCACGCCGGATATCGACGGCCACATCGTAGACCTCGCCATCGAGCACGCTGACGTACTTGCCCTGGGGATTGGGCCACTGGTAGTGCAAGCCACGCAATACGCCATGCGCCGAGCGCGACACGTTGCTCTGGACGAAATGCATGTCAAGACCGGCTTCAGCAAAGCGCGCGGCATTGAAACCTTCGTAAAAATAGCCGCGCTCATCACCAAACACTTTTGGTTCGATGACCACGCAGCCGGGTAGGGTGGTCTGAATCACTTTCACTGATGCCGCCCCAGTTTCGCCAGTTGCTGCAGGTACTGACCGTAACCATTTTTGGCCAGCGGTGAGGCGAGTTTGAGCAGTTGCTCGGTGTCGATCCAGCCAGCCATGAATGAGATCTCTTCCGGGCAGCAAACCTTCAGACCCTGCCGGTTTTCAATCGTCTGGATATACGTCGACGCCTCGACCAGCGACTCATGCGTACCGGTGTCCAGCCACGCGTAGCCGCGACCCATGCGCTCCAGCATCAGCGTGCCGTCTTCGAGATAGCGTCGGTTGAGATCGGTGATTTCAAGCTCCCCTCGAGGCGAAGGTTTCAGGTCAGCAGCAAAGTCGGCGACGCGACCGTCGTAGAAGTACAGGCCGGTAACCGCCCAGTTCGATTTCGGCTGCGGCGGCTTTTCCTCAAGCCCGATCACACGCGCGTCGGCATCGAATTCGGCGACACCGTAGCGTTCGGGATCGCGCACCCAGTAACCGAACACGCTGGCACCGATCGAGCGGTTGTCGGCGCGTTGCAGCAATTCCGTCAGGCCGTGGCCGTAGAACAGGTTGTCGCCAAGGATCAGGCAGCTCGGTTCGTCGGCAACGAAATCGCGCCCGATAATGAAAGCTTGGGCGAGTCCGTCAGGCGAAGGCTGCACGGCGTAGCGGATGTTGATGCCCCACTGCGAGCCGTCGCCCAGCAATTGCTGGAACAGCGCCTGTTCGTGCGGGGTGTTGATGATGAGCACGTCACGGATGCCGCTAAGCATTAATACGCTAAGCGGGTAGTAGATCATCGGTTTGTCGTAGATCGGCAGCAGTTGCTTGCTGATCGACTGAGTCAATGGATAGAGCCGGGTGCCGGAGCCGCCGGCCAGAATGATTCCGCGTCTTGCAGTCACAAAGGATTCCAGTAGCCGAAACGTGTGAATCCATGATTGTAACGGCGGCGTCCAATTCCTGCCGCCAAATGCCGTTGTAGGGTGGAACCACCGAAGGTGATTCCACCGCCAGCTCGTGTTGTGCTTGATGGTGGAATCACCTTCGGCGGTTGACCAGCTCCGCTGTTGTGAAACGCTTCACCCTGCGGGGTTGCACCCAGACATCACGGGCTATCCCCACTCGCGCAAAAAAAACGCCCCCGACAAGTCGGGGGCGCCAATCGCCGGTCTGCCGCTGCCCTCTGGAAGCAGGGGCAGGACGGGCGAAGCGGTTTGAGCCGTCAGCGTTGTCGCTGACGGCTCTGTTGGATCAGTTAGCGACCGGTGGAATCGGCGTGCAGACATCAACCTTGAGGTTGTCGATCGCCATGCCGTTTGGCGCAGTCGCTGCCGTGTTGCTGTCTGACGAGGCACGGAAGCGCAGTTCCGCGGTACCTTGGCCGACGGCCGCGTCAAGGTCGACGATCGAACGCAGACCCAGTGGCGAGTTGATCACACACCATGCGCGCGTTCCGGCTCGCGGCGAACCCGCCGTGATCGTGCCATTGTAGCCGTCGGTGAACATTGCGCTGTCAGGCACGACGTCGAACGTTCCGGCTCCAAGCTTCATCTCAAGCGATGCGCCATCCCAGCAACCGCCTGGCGGGTCCGTTTCGAAGCTATGGAACACGTCGTAGGACAGGATCACCGAGCTGGCCGTTGCCGGAATAGCGACGGCCTGCGATGTCAGGCTTTGGTCACTGGTAACTTCGTTGTTCGGAATGCCGTAGACCATCGTGGTCAGGCCGTTTCCGGCAGCTGCAGTCGAGCGGGTCCATGCGCTGCCGCCGGTACCGCTGACGGTCCAGGTTCCAGCGATATCAAAGTCAACCTCGTAGACCGTGGACTTCGTCGTTCCGCTCGGACATACGCCGGGTGCGCCGGTAGTGAACGTGCGGGTAGCCGAGACGGCACCGTTGCCGCAATAGTTGGCGGGAGTGACACGCCAGTAGTACTGGGTCGTGCTTGCCAGGGTGAGGTTGGAAGCCCAGGTCGTGCCAGTCACGGTCGCGCTGGCGACGATGGTCGTAAAGGCCATGTCCGACGCGACGTCGATCTTGTACGTCAGTGTGCCGGGGACGGCAGACCAGGTGAAGGTCGGACGGACCTTGACGCCGGTGGCGTTGTTGGTTGGCATGTTGAGTGCCGGGGCCGTCGGTGCGGTCGCAGAGATACCGAATTCAAGCGGTAGCGTGCGGGCTTCGGGGACACTGACGCCTTGGACCGAGAATGCGAACTCACCGCTCGGAATACTGCGTCCATTGGTCAAGGTCAGCGTCGACAGGCCGGGGGCCGGCGAGATCGGGTTCACGCTGAAGCTTGGCGTGGTGCCGGCAGGTGAACCGATGACGGACAACGTGACCGGGCTGCTGAAGCCGTTGTAGCTGCCGGCCAGGATGCGCCAGCTCGGGTCAGCTGCAGCCGTGGTGCCGCACATCTCGACGCGCGTTGGCGTCTCGCTGGCGAGGCCGAAGCTGGGCATGCCGCAATCCGGAAACTTGAAGCTGCAGATGCGGGTGGACCAGCTGCCGCTCGATGTCACCGCGTGGTATTCGCTGGTGAACATGAAGGTGCACTCGTCGGTCGGGTCAACGCTCATCGAGGCGTAATCACCCCAGCGACTGCGACCGCTGAACAGGCCGGTCTGCGAGCCGGTCGTGGCCGGAGTGCAGTCCTGCTCGTCGCGCATCATTCCGACCGGATCGGTCGGAGTGCGTCCTGTGACCCGCAGCTTGGGATTCAGGGTGCTACTGGAAACGCTGTAGCCCAAACCGATGTTGCCGCTGCTATCGATGTTGGCCGAACCCATCCAGCGCCAATCGCTGGTCGGTGCGAAGACACCTTCTTCGGAAATCGACTTGACCAGTGAAACCGGTCCGGCAGGCACATCAAAACCGCCCGCAAAGATCTTCGCGAACGAATCGGCGCTCTTGCGCAGATCGAAGTTGACCCAGCGAATTCCGGATTGCCCGGCACCTGCTTCGACTTCGTGGTTCAGCACCATCGACATCGCGTGCGGGGCACCTGGCGGAAAGGCACGTGCCGAGGCACGGTACATCACATTGGCGCCAAACGTATCGAGCTGGGTGGTTGTGCCCAACTGTGGAACGCTGTTGGCATTGGTCACGAACGGCATGTTTGCAGCGACGCGCTGCATGGTCGTGAGGGCCGCGTTACCGGGCGTGGCCCAATCAAGGCAGACATCCCAAAACAGGTAATCGCCTGCGGACGCATCGAAATGTACGTACGCAGGGCAGGCACCCGCCGGAGCGGCGAATTGGCCTTCCATGTGCAGCGGCAGTGCGCCGTAAGCATCCTGGCCGCCGAAGCGAACCATTGCTGCCGGCTGGCCGGTCAGCATCTTGTCGCGGTCGAATGCAGTAAAGGCGGCACCGAGGAACGATTGCGTACCCGATGCTGTGAACTCGTGGGTGACCATCGTGTAGGCGTCCTGCTTGCCCGATGCGTCGGTCCAGATGCCGATGTGCGGATAGTCGCCAAAGATGTTGCTGCCCCAGATGTACTCGTAACGATAGTAGGTGCCGAGCGGATCTTCGGTTGTCGAGATCGCGAAGCATTGGCTGGCGGTAGTACCGGTGGTGAACTGGCTCACCATCCAGCGTCGTGCCTGGTCATCCCACAAGGCGATCGGATCGCCCGAATTGCTGGTTGAACATTTGCCGGGAAAGCCGGCGAAGAACGAGTTTCCGGGTGCCGATGCCGTCAGGCGCACGCCGGTTACGCGATCAAAGATGGCCCAACGCGTGTTGAGCCACTGGATGTAATGGATGGGGCTGACATCGCCATTGGTATCCGGCGGGATCGAACCGCCCGCGCCATTGGCACCACTGCCATTGACCAAACCGAGCACGCTGAGCGAAGGCGTTGGCGCAGGGACATTGATCGGTGCGTCCTGGATGCCGCGCTGGGCCAGCGCGCGAATGAACTCGCTTTGCCAGGCACCGCTCTGCTTGGGGAAAATGTTCGGTACCACGTATATGTCCGAGCCAGGACCCTGCTCAGGCGCGACGGGGAGCTCGGCCAGAATATCGCGCATCGGACGAGATTCATCGTGATGCGCAGCTTGAATGACCACCGGTGCAGCGGCTTGGGCGCTGCTGAACGTGACAGCAATAAGCGCCGACACGAAAGCGGCGGCGCTATAACGAAACAAGGACATAGTGACTCCCCAGAAAGAGCCGGCCCGGACCATTCCAGTCGGCGAAGAGCGGCTATCCTGAGTGTTTCCATCGAGACTTTCAAATGCGCCGCAGCAAACGTGGCTGTTAAATCAATTCATCTCAGCCCGCTGAGCTCGCAAGCAAAGGTATTGACGTGCGCCGAGAACGCCGCCTGAACCGTCTTGGTTCCAGCGATTGACTACGAGGCGGGCTTCATCAGCTCCTGACGCAGCTTGAAACCATCGATCACGGAACGGTTGTCGTTGGGCAGGCCGTCGTCGGAAAGCGCAGCATCGAAAGCAGTTTTCGCCGCTTCGAGCGAAATTTCCTGAAGTGCCATAGCCGCCATCTCGACCAAAGCCATGTCGTCACTATGCAGCCAACGCGCGTACAAGGCACCTTCGGGGCGCTTTTCGCGAGTCGGCGGGTAGGACAGGGCCGCGAGGATCAGCGCGCTGCGCCGGTCGATGCCAAGCGTTTTGACAGGAGTCGTTTTCAGCAGGTCGACCACAACGGCATCCCAACTTTGAACGGCTCCCGATTTCGCTGGCATCGCGACAGCGACCGCCAACAAGGAAGCGCGAGCACGATCCGGGCCAACGTCGCTGGCGACGAACCGCTGCAACGCCTTTTGGTCGGAGCCGTTCAACATTGCGACCAGCGCCGGCCGCAAGGCGATCTCGGCGGCTGAAAATTCACGCCACTGGCGATCATCCGAGCGCAGCATCTTCAGCAGCCGCGGCATCGCTTCCCCGGCAGCTTCACTTTCCTTTTTCGATTCCCTTTCGTGCTCCGATTCCTCACCGTCAATCCGCCACATCACCAGCGCCCGGTTTTCGCGGCTGTCTTCCCACAAACCGGGTTCGATTCCTGGCGATGAGAGGAAACTTGCGCCGCGCGGATTCACGACGATCTGCTCGAAGCGATTCTCCGCGTATGGCGAGTACGCAATGATGTAGCGCTTGCCCGCGACCAGGGGTTCACGGAGATCCGGCTTGCCGATATCGATCAGCTCGGGAACGTCGGCCTTGCTCTGTAGTACCTCTACTTTCGAGAAAACGATACGGTCAGCCGGGCCGGCTTCCTTGTAGTCAGCAACAACAATGGTGGTTGTCGACTCGCCCAGCGCAATCGTTGGCGGTTGGAGCTTTTCCGCGAGCGCTGCGCTGCTCGCCATGACAAGAACGGCAAGCGCAGCGCACAATTTGAGTAGATTCAACATGCAAACTCCGTGACGATGGACCAAGCGGCGACCAGGGCATTCGTGCCTGGATCGCCAAGTGTTGCAGGAAAGCGGTTACGCGCCGCCCAGCCGCTGCATGCGGTAGCTGCCGTCGAGGACGCGCCCACTCCACTCCTCGTTGTCGAGATACCAGTCGATGGTACGCGCCATGCCGGTTTCGAATGATTCGGTTTGCGACCAGCCGAGTTCGTTCTTCAACTTGTCCGCGTCGATGGCGTAGCGACGGTCGTGGCCGGGGCGATCCTTCACGTAGGTCAGCAGGGATTCGCGCTTGCTGCCGTCGGCCAAGGGCCGGCGCTCGTCGAGCAGGGCGCAGATCACCTTGACCACGTCGATATTGCGGCGCTCGGCGTCGCCACCGACGTTGTAAACCTCGCCGACGCGACCGCCGTCGAGCACAGCCCGAATCGCGCGGCAATGGTCGACTACGTACAGCCAGTCGCGCACGTTAAGTCCATCGCCGTAAACCGGCAGTGGCTCACCGGCGAGCGCCTTCTGGATCATCAGCGGGATGAGTTTCTCCGGAAACTGGTACGGGCCGTAGTTGTTCGAGCAGTTGGTCGTCAGCGTCGGCATGCCATAGGTGTGATGAAAGGCGCGGACGAGATGATCCGATGCCGCCTTCGACGCCGAATACGGCGAGTTCGGCTGGTAGGGCGATTCCTCGGTGAAACGGCCCTGCTCGCCGAG
>JBATAQ010000160.1:0-12695 GCA_049661925.1 Dokdonella sp. | reverse complement strand
CGAAAAGCACGCACTCGAAGAGTCACCAGCGAACGTCGCCGGACCATCCACTCATGTCGAGAACCCCAGCAACGATGCCGTGCGTGACATCGAACTCGACGTCGTTGAAGACGCCAAAGAGAAGTCGTGCATTCCGCAAGATCCAGACCGTCCCAACTGACTGATCGCTTTCCAGCGGCGGTCATGGCCGCTGCCTTTCATGCAACATCGTTCGTTACCGAATGCAATCAATACCGTCACACTATGTCGCACAAACGGATGAGGCTCGGCTTAGCTCGGGTTGGGTGCCGCGCTTGATCGCCGCGCTCGCGTCGTGACGGGCACTTCGCGAAATTGGCTGCACCGGATCGACGGATTCGCGGTCGCCGGAATCCTTGGCTTGTTCGTATTCTCGCGAGTCGCGCTGATCCTGATCGGTGCACTGACCCAGGCGACGCTCGGTGACGGCACGATACGTCACTTGATCAACCTCGGCTGTCGCTGGGATTGCGGCTGGTATCTCGGCATCGCCCGGCACGGCTACACGATGGACCCTGCAATCGATACACCGGGAGCCACGGCCTACGCGTTCTTCCCGGTGTTTCCGATGATGGTGCGTGGCATCGCTGCGGTAACGGGTCTCGGTCTTGAACAGGCCGGCATGCTGATCAGCAACCTCTGTTTCGTGGCGATCCTGGCTTATCTGTATCGCTACGTGTTGCTGCTGGGCTATTCGCGCAGTGTGGCGATGTTGTCGGTAGCTCTGTTGTGCATTGCGCCGCAGACGTTCGTGTTCTCGGCCGTTTATACCGAGAGCGTATTCGTACTGCTGCTGGTCGCGGCCATGTTCCATCTGCGTCGAGAACACTACATGCTTGCCGGCGTCGCCGCAGCACTGCTGTCGGCAACGCGCGCGAATGGTGTTTTCTTCATCGTCTTCGCGTTGGCCTGGACCATCCAGCGCTTTGGCTGGCGCAGTTTGTTGCACCCATGGCAGCAAGCCGAAGCCTACATCCCGATCCTGCTTGCGCCGCTTGGTTTGTTCGCGTGGTGGGGCTATTGCTGGTGGGCGACTGGCGATGCGTTTGCTCAGGTAACGACCGTCGGCCACGGCTGGGGCTGGTTCGGTGGATTTTTCCTTGAAAACCTCTGGTGGTATTTGCAGGGCTCACCGGAATCGTTGTTCTGGACCATCTCGACGTTGTGCCTTTTTGCCGCGTCATTCCTGCTGCTGAGGATGCGCCTGTACGCGGAATTAGCTTTCTGCATCGCGGTTTTCGTGCTGACCTGGAGCGGCGGTGTTGCCCACTCGATGTTGCGTTACACGATGGTCCTGTTCCCGATCTGGATCGCGATTGCGCGACACATCGAAGGCAGGCCCGCGTGGACCGCTGGCGTCATCGGAATCCTCGCGATGTTCAACGGCTTCCTGATGGTGCAGTGGACGCTGGGCAAGTTGTTGGCGATATGAACAGGATTTCGCTATCGCCTCGCCGGCGCGTCGTGCTGTTCGTCGCTTTGATCCTGGTCGGCGTCGCGTACATCGCCGCTTTCGTGTGGTTCAAGCGGAACAGCGTCGATTTCATCGAGCGAGACAAGGACAGGAGCGCCGCATTGGCGGCAGGTGCAATTCGTCCGTCGACCTTCGCATGGACCTTTGAAAGGGGAAGTCATGCACTGTCGATACTGGGCGGCGGCTGGCAGCGACCGGATCCCGTCGCGATCTGGAGCGCCCGCCACGGTGGGGTGGTCTATCTGCCTGCCAGTGTTTCTGGTGGCAGCGAAATCGAAGTCCGTTTCGATGGCCGATTGAATCCACCCGATCAGGAAATGACGGTGATTCTCGACGCCAGTGGCGAGGTGATTGGCGAATGGCGACTGACCCATCAGCATTGGCAGATCGTCGACCGCGTTGTGTTGCCGTCGCACCCATCCGGCACCAGCACATGGCGTTTGCAGTTCGCCATCCAGCGACCCGGGCGTTTGCTCTGGCGCGGCTATGAACCCGGGTTGCTCGCATACGGCATCCACTTGCGTGGTTTGCGTACCGTAGGCCGTGCGGTCAGTGATCAGCCGATCTTCAAATGACGCACGACGTTGACCAAAGCGTCGATCACTTCACTGCCGCGATGCACTCGACTTCCACCTTCGCGCCCTTGGCGAGCCCGCTCGCAGCAAGTGCACTACGGGCGGGCAGGTTGCCGGTGAAGAATTCCGTGTAGACCGTGTTGAAAGCCGGCCAGTCCTTGATGTCGGCAAGGAACACCGTGCACTTGACCACGTGTTGCCACGAGCTACCGGCGAGTTCGAGTGCGCTGCCGATGTTCTTCATCGCCTGTCGAGCTTCGCCTTCGATGCCGCCATCGGCCAGCTTGAGACTTCCCGGCACGCTGCCGATCTGACCCGACAGGAAAACCAGGTCGCCAACCCGCACTGCATCGGAAAACGGCAGATTGTTCTTCTTCGTCGCGGGCGAGCGGATATATTCCGGATCTGCCGCATGGGCGCCTGTTGCGGCAATGGTGATAACCAGGCTGATAGAAAAAATGATCGGATGGATGGTCATGGCAACCTCCTTTGGTGGGGAATCAATTCGTGGCACATCGCGAGTTTATTCAAGGCAGCATCCTGCAAGCGTCGATGTCGGCTTTGCGCACAAGGCAAACGCTGGCGGCATCAAAGTTGGACATGCCGGGCGCGGCTTTGACTGACCGGATCGACGCGATCAGTTGATCGCGGGTTGCCTCATCGCCTTTCGCGCCAGCCACGCCAACCGACAGCAACCACGGACGCAGCCACAAGCGTGTTGTAGCGGTCGGCGGCAGGCGTTCACGCAGAGCATCCAGACGCGTGCGTGCCTTGTCCCACGCCGCACTCGACACGTCGATTTCCGCGCGCGCGATCTCGAACATATCGACCGGAACCGCTGGATCCGGCCAATGTTCCAGTTCGCAACGATCCAGCATTTCGCTGGCCTCTGCGCTGCGCTGCTCGCGGACCAACATCGACGCTTCGATGGCGCAGTTCAATGCCCATTGAACCGAACGTTGTTTGCCACCGCGTTCAAGCATCTCCTGATCGATTTTCAAGTCTGCGCGTGAACCGACAAAGTCGCCGCGCGCGGCCCGCACGTATGCGCGATCACGACGGCACGATTCGGCATGCAGATCGGTGCGTCCAATCGCTTCGTCCATGGCGATACTGCGGTCGTAGGTGGTCGCTGCGTCGGCCAGGCGTCCTTCATGCTGGTACATCGCTGCCAGGTTGCAGTTGGCAACGGCGGCGTACATGTGCGGCTTTTTATAGACCTGGTCGGCAATCGAGACGGCTTCGCGCGCAACCGCTTCGGCTCGCGCGATCTGGCCCGCCTTGCGAAATGTTGGCACCGAGTCGGCCAATGCATAAGCGTAGAGACCAGTGTCAGCGCCGTACAGCGTGCGCGTGATGGCGAGGCGTTGTTCGTGCAGGGCAGCCTGCTCGGGATAGGCGCGCAGTTGCAGTGCCAGCGCCGTTCCTAGCGCATTGAGTGCATCAAGGTGTAATTGCGAATCGGTGAGTTGGTACTTGTCAATCTCCTCCAGCAATCGCCTTAACGTGGTTTCGGCAATCGGCAACTTTCCTGCGCGTGCCTGAGTGGCGGCCAGCGAAACTTCAATGCCGATCGATTCCTCAGCGGGAGCGTCGGAGCGCCGGCTCCATGCCGTGGCCTGTTCGAGGTAGTTGATCGCCTTGGCAGTTTCTCCTCGTACCCGCGCCAGCGATGCCATCGAGCGGAAAATTCCTGCCAATTCACGCGCCGGCGGTGGCTGGATTGTCATCAAGATTGAATGCGCCTGCTCAAGGTCACGGGCTGCCTTGTCGTACGCGCTCGAATTGATGTACGTAGATCCCGTAATCGCCAACACGTCCGCAGCTGCGAGCGGATCGCGGGCCAGCAAATCCTCACGCGCTCGCTGCGATCCGCTATCGAGCACGTCGACCAGCGTCGGCACGGTGCCTGTGGATGGTTCCGCCGATGCGAATACGCTGCCCAGAAAATCGCGAACCTCGATGGCGCGCAAAGCCTGCATCCGTGCGTTGTCGCGCTCGAGCGCCACCTGCCACACGGCTAGACCAATCAGAACCGTCGCAAGCAGGGCCGCTGCGACCGCGAGTCGATTGCGCCGCACGAATCGACTGGTCTGGTACCAGAGTGAATAGGGCCGTGCAGCAATTGGCCGACGCGCGAGCCAGGCACGTAGATCCGATGCGAGTCCCTCGGCGGATGCGTAGCGCCGCTCGGGCTCGCTGGCCAGTGCCTTGAGCACGATGGTGTCGAGATCGCCGCTCAGTTCACGTTGGCGCGCCTGCCTCAGATCCGCTGGCAGGTCCGGGTTTTCACTTGCGGCGCGCGACGGCAAGGTAAATATCTGGTCAGGATCGGCAGCAAGGTCGCGCGGTGGGCGACCGGCCAGCAGCATGTAGAGGACCGCGCCGAGCCCAAACACGTCGGTTGCCGTCGTGGTCAATTGACCGCCGAATTGTTCCGGTGCCGCAAAGCGTGGCGTCATCGCCCGCATCGCCGTGGCCGTCGCATCCGCGGCACTGTCGTCATCGATCAGTCGGGCGATACCGAAATCCAGCAGCCGCGTACGCCCGTCCCCATCAACGAGGATATTGGATGGTTTCAGGTCGCGATGGACAATCAGGCTGCGGTGCGCATACGCAACCGCCGAACAGACATTCAAAAACACTTCAACGATTTCCCGACTGCCAAGACCGCGAGCGAGACACCAGGAATCGATACGCTCGCCTTCGACCAGCACCATCGCCAGCCAGGGCGTTCCGTCGGCGAGTACACCCGCATCGAGCAGACCGGCGATATTGGGGTGGTCCAGCCGCGTCAGGATCGACTGCTCGCGCAGAAATCGTTCTTGACCCAGGCCGACCAGCGAGCCAATCGTCATCAGCTTGAGTGCAGCGATCTGCGTCGTGTCGCTAATGTTTCGCTTTGCGCGGTAGACGACCGCCATACCGCCGCGACCGATTTCCTTGACGATGGTCCACCCTCCGATGCGTGCCGGCGGTGCATCGACATTGACATGCGCACGATCAAGCGGACCAACGTTGCGGTGTGCGGCGAGCAACCGTCGCAAGCGATGTTTCAGCGTATCGGTTTCACCCAGCTGCTCGACTTCCGCATCACGCTGGTCGTCGTCCAGGTCGAGTAACCGATCAAACAGCTCCGCTGCGCGCCGAAGAATTTCGTCGTCAAGATGGGCCATGGTCAGGACACGCCAGTTCCGGAATCCAGCTCGGCATGCAGGAACGCTCTGGCTCGCTCCCACTCGCGCTTGGCGGTGCGCTCGCTGCACTCGAGCAGCTCGCCGATTTCAAAGAACGTCAGCCCGGCGAAGAAATGCAGTTCAACCACTTGGCGTTGGCGCTCGTCGAACTGGTCTAACCGTTGCAGCGCCTGGTCCAGCGAAAGCAGGTCGCTATCGGTGCCGCTCTGGTCGGTGTCGACCAAGTGCTCACCCAGGGTCAGGGCCGCCGACCCGCCGCCGTGCCGCTCGGCCTGCCGGCGTCGCGCGTGATCGAGCACGATGCAACGCATCGACCGCGCCGCGCAGGCGAAGAAATGACGACGGTCCTGCAAGGTCAGCGCCTCGTTGGCGGTCAAGCGCAGGAACGCCTCGTGGACCAGTACCGTCGGAGTCAGGGTTTCGTCGTGATCGCGATAGCGCGCTTCGGCCATTTGGTGCAATTCCGCATAGAGCAATGCGAACACGCGTTCCAGTGGCTGTGCATCGCCGCCGCGCGAAAGTGCCAGTAAGCCGGTGATCTCGCTCATGGTCGTCCGGCTGATGCCCTTTCGACTCGCGGGAGGAATCGCGTGGAGGATTGTAGACCTGGGCCGGCAGGGCTGACGGGCAAATCGCAGGTTTTGGGTCGCTTCGGTGGGCTGGCGACGATTCGCGCTGTCCCGATACAGCGCCAAATCGCGATTGTGTCGTTATCGACCGACGAAAGGAGCAGCACCATGGCACTTCGAAAACTGGCGGTAATTTCCATACTGGCCGCTACCGTTACCGTTACCGCAAACGGCGCGGGTGCCGCGCCGCAACCATTTGCCTACGATCGCGATGGAACCACGGTGACTGTCACCGTCGGCAGCGACGCTGCGTGCAACTACGCGAACATTACCCAGGCAGTGATTCTTGCACCGGCCTCGACCAACCTCATCATCCGGGTTGCCAAGAACAACGTGATGACCGGGACACAGACGATCATTGGTCGCGACAATGTGGGGATATATGGTGGTTACGACACCTGTAGTACGACAACGCCAAACGGCCACACGACGCTTGATGGCAGTGCTTTCACCGGCAGCGTGTTGAGAACCAACGCCAGTTTCTCTGGCACCGGCACGTACGAGGTATTTTTATCGGCAATCACGATAGCCAACGGAACCGGCAGTAGCACGCTTCCCGGTGGTGGCATGACCATCGATGGTCCGTTCTCGGTGTACCTGACGGATACCTTTGTCCTGTCCAACTCGACGGCATTTTCAGGTGGGGGAATATCGGTTCGGGGAGAGCTCGGCAGCGGGACGGTCAGCACGGAACGCACCAAGCTGGTTCTGTTCGGCAACGCGAACATCATCGGCAACCACGCAGCGACAGGTGGTGGCATCGCCTGCACGGGCAGGGTGTATATGCAAATGTCCGACAGCTTGATTTCAGCGAATATCGCCACGTCAGCTGGCGGTGGCGTCGCATTGCAACAGTGCTTCTTCCAAAGCTACGGGCACGTTTTGCCCACTCAGGGAATCCGTACCAATAGCGTTACTGGCGCGGGTGGAGCAGGCGGCGGCATTTATGCCGCAGGCGGCACCGTTTACCTGCAACCCTTTCCCGGGAGTTCATCGATCATCGCAAACAACAGCGCCGAAACAGGCGGCGGAATTGATGCCGTTACCGGCAACTTGTACGTCACCGATAGCAGCGTGATCAACAACACCGCGCTGCTTCGCGGTGGCGGTATTTACACGGTCAATGCGACAACAATCGTGGCACGCACCTCCGGCGCATCGAGTTGCCACGCGCCGCTACGTTGCTCGGAACTCTCGGGCAATCAAGTCACCGGAACTGGCTCTACCGCAAATGGTGGTGGTCTGTTTGCCAGTGGTGGAACAACGATCATCGCTGGCACATTCATCGAGAATAATCGCGTCGCCGCTGGTCGAGGCATGGCGATCACCGTGTTGAATGCGACGGGAACCAATGGTGGTCTGGATGTCAACGGCTTGCGTCTTCTCGGCAGCGTCGTCGCCACCAGCGGCACCGGTGGCCCAGCGGTGGGCACAGATTCCTCCGTCGTCCATATCGAGAACAGTTCGGCCGCGCTCGGATTCAACACGTTATCGCGCAACCTGGCCGTCCCGCGCATCGTCTACACGCCAACCACGGGCGGCGGGCCACTTTACACAATCAGAATTTACGGAACGATCTTCGAGTCCCCGACTGGACTCGCCGCCAGTCCCGGTACGACGGGCACGGTTCCCACGGGTGACTGCAATCGACTGAATGAGAGCAGCAGCCCGTTCTCCGCCAGCTCAGCGCGCAGCACTTTGGTGGCACCGATGTTCGTCAATTCCGCGATCGGCGACTACGGTCTCGCGCCGAGTTCCGAAATGCTCGATTGGTGTGACGCCAGCTATAACTACCCGATCGGTTTGACAGCTGAAGGCGGCGTTCGCCCCTATGACGATCCCGGCTTCCCGCCGGCTTTCGGAAACTGGGATCTCGGCGCACTTGAGCGACAGCCGCTCGACATCCTCTTCAAGAACGGTTTCGACTAGCACGGTCTCCGGGATCGTCGAGCGAAACAGGGGAACCATGGCTCGCGGTGTATAGTCTTTTTCCCGCTGCCAGCCCGCCACGACGACCTCGTGGTCGCTCGCCAGACTGGTCTGGACAACCCGAGGCATCATGGAAAAACTCGAAGAACTCAAACTCGCTGCGCTTGAATACCATCGCCGCGCGCCGGCGGGAAAGATCAAGGTCACGCCGACCAAATCCGTCGTCACCCAGCGCGAGCTGTCGCTGGCCTATTCGCCTGGCGTCGCTGCCGCCTGCGAGGAAATCGTTCGCGATCCAACCGAGGCCGCCAACCTCACCGCACGGGGCAATCTGGTCGCGGTCATCACCAACGGAACAGCAGTGCTGGGCCTGGGCAATATTGGTCCGCTCGCGTCCAAGCCGGTGATGGAAGGCAAGGGGATGCTGTTCCAGAAGTTCGCCGGCATCGACGTGTTCGATATCGAGATCGACGAGAACGATCCCGACAAGCTGGTCGACATCATCGCCAGCCTGGAGCCCACGTTTGGGGGCATCAATCTGGAAGACATCAAGGCACCAGAGTGTTTCGAAGTCGAGCGCAAGTTGCGCGAGCGGATGAACATCCCGGTCTTCCATGACGACCAGCACGGCACCTCGATCATCGTCGGCGCAGCAATCGTCAACGCATTGAAGGTGGTCGGCAAGAACATCGCGGAGGTGAAGCTGGTCTCGACGGGCGCCGGTGCCGCCGGCATTGCCTGCCTCGATATGCTGGTCAGTCTCGGCCTGAAGATGGAGAACATCTGGGTCGCCGATCGCATGGGCGTGATCTACCAAGGTCGCGTCGAGGAAGTCGACGAGAACAAGGCCCGCTATGCGCGTGACACGTCGGCACGCACGCTCAGTGACATCATCGAGGGCGCCGATATTTTCCTTGGCCTGTCCGCGCCCGGCGTGTTGACGCAGGACATGGTCAAACGCATGGGCAGTTCGCCCATCATCCTTGCGCTGGCCAATCCAACCCCGGAAATTTTGCCCGAGCTGGCGCGCGAGGCGCGGCCCGACGCCATCATCGCGACCGGTCGTTCGGACTATCCAAATCAGGTCAACAACGCTCTGTGTTTCCCGTACCTGTTCCGTGGTGCGCTGGATGTCGGCGCGACCACGATCAACGAAGCGATGAAACTCGCCTGCGTGCATGCGATCGCCGAACTCGCGCAACGCGAAATGTCGGATGTCGCGGCGCGCGCATACGGCGGCGAGGCCAAGGAGTTTGGTCCCGAATACCTGATTCCACAGCCGTTCGATCCGCGTCTTTTGACGGACCTGGCCATGGCTGTCGCGAAAGCCGCGATGGAATCGGGCGTCGCCACGCGGCCGCTGGAATCCATCGAGGCTTATCAGAACAAACTCAATAATTTCGTGTTCCGCTCCAGCCTGGTGATGCGACCAGTGGTCGAGCGCGCCAAGGCCGACGTCAAGCGCGTCGTCTATGCGGAAGGCGAGGAAGAAGTGGTGTTGCGTGCGGTGCAGGCACTGGCCGATGAACGCGTTGGCTGGCCGATTCTGATTGGTCGTCCATCGGTCATCGAAGCGCGCATCCAGCGCATGCGTTTGCGCATTCGCGCCGGCATTGATTTCGAAGTCTGCAATATCGAGAACGACCCGCGCTTCAAGGAATACTGGATGCTGTACCACGAGATTTTGGAGCGTCGTGGTGTGACGCCCGATTCGGCAAAAACCGTGGTGCGCTCACGTTCAACCGTGATCGCGGCGCTGATGGTGCGTCGTGGCGAAGCGGACGCGCTGATCACCGGCCTGGTTGGCCGCTATCACAAGAAGCTGCGCTACATCATGGACATCCTGCCGCTCTGCCCGGAGGTGACGGCACCGTCCGCGATGTGTGGGGTACTCAACGACAAGGGTGTGTTTTTCTTCCTCGATACGCACGTCAAGCTGGAACCGTCTGCCGATCAGATTGCCGAGTCGATCCTTCAGGCAGTTGATCGCCTGCAGATGTTCGGCGTCGTGCCGAAGATCGCCCTGCTCTCGCATTCCAACTTCGGCAGTCACGACGATGCCTCGTCGGCGAAGATGCGCCAAGCGCTCGCACTGGTCCGCTGTCGTGCGCCCGATCTCGAAATTGAAGGCGAGATGCACGCCGACACCGCGCTCAACGAGGAAGTGCGCGAACGCATGTTCCCGAACTCGCGACTCAAGGGCAAAGCGAACGTATTCGTCTGCCCGAACATGGATTCGGCAAACATCGCGTTCAACATCACCCGCACCATGACCGAAGGCGTCGTGCTTGGCCCGATCCTGATGGGCATCTCGCGACCCGCACACATCCTGACGCCGGCGGCGACCGTGCGTCGTGTCTACAACATGACCGCAATCGCCTGCGTCGAGGCGCAGATTCGCGAGGCGATGGCCGAAGCCAATGCAGCGATTGCGGCCGCTCAAGCAGAAGGCTGAAATGCAGTCAACGAACCGTTATCCGCAGTCGATGCGTCGGCTGCATTGGATCATCTTCGCGCTGGTGCTTGTCGCCTATGTACTTGGCAACATCTTCGATCTGTTCCCTCGTCGCAGTCCCGAGCGCATCAACATACTTGGCGCGCACTACACGGTCGGCATCTGCATTCTCTTGCTGGCGATGCCTCGATTCTGGCTGCGCAAGCAACACGGGGCACCGCCCATCGTGCCGCCGCTGGATCGTTGGACCGACTTGCTCGCCAAGCTCACCCACTACGCGATGTACGCGTTCCTGCTGATCCAGCCCTTGCTCGGCATCATCACCCTGCAAATCGGCGGCAAGTCGATCACGTTGTTCGGTGTCACCTTGCTGCCCTCCTTCGTGGCGACGCCGGATCGCGACCTTGGTCACTGGTTCGAAGACATCCATGTCACCGTCGCCGAAGTTTTCTACTGGGTGATTGGCCTGCACATCCTGGCCGCGCTTTGGCATCACTTCGGGCGTCATGACGACACCTTGAAGCGGATGCTGTAGATCGGCACAACTATCCATTACCTGTGCCGAGAGTCACCATGTTGAAATATTTTTTTAGCGCGGTATTGCTGCTGGCTGGCGGCAGTTGTGATGCGCACCAGAACACGGCGATGCACGGAATAGTGCCTTCTGCCGACCAGATTCACCCGCTATTGCTGGGTTCGGCCATGCCCGACGCCGCCATGCAGACGATTGATGGCAAGCCAACCAGACTGAAGGATCAGGTCAACAGCAAACCGACCGTGCTGGTTTTTTATCGCGGCGGCTGGTGCCCGTACTGCAATACGCAACTGAGTGAACTGCGCAAGATTCGCAAGCCGCTGGAAGACATGGGCTACCAGATGATTGCGATCAGCCCTGACCTTCCGGTCGAGCTCAACAAGACGCTGGACAAGGATCAACTCGACTACACCCTGCTGTCCGACAGCAAGGCCGAAGCCTTGACGGCATTCGGCATCGGTTTCCGCGTCGACGATGCAACGATCAAGGAATACAAGAGCTACGGGATCGATCTGGAGAAGGCCTCCGGCGAAAACCACCGTGCGCTGCCGGTACCATCGGTGTTCATCGTCGACGGCATGGGCGTACTGCAATTCTCCTACAGCCATCCCGACTACAAGGTGCGGGTACCGGGCAAAGTCGTTCTCGCTGCCGCGCAAGCCATCGCCGACCGCGAGCAGTACGTGAAGCCGAAGCGCTGATCGTCGGAACGAGTTGATGACCACGATCGCGAAAAAACTTGGCTTCAATGCCACGTGGTCGATGGCCGTCGGCGGCATGGTCGGTGGCGGCATTTTTTCCACGCTTGGCGTCGTCATCGGCATTGCCGGGGCATGGGCCTGGCTCAGCTTCGTCGTGGCTGGATTGATCGCGCTCGCTGCCGGTTACAGCTACGTCAAACTGACCGCCCACTATGGCAAAGGCGGCGGCGCGTTCACCTTTCTGCGCGAGATCAATGCGAAGCGCAGCGCTGGTACCTTGGTATGGGTATTGATCGCGGGCTACGTCTTGACCAACGCCGTGTACGCCTTCACGTTCGGCCAGTACCTGGGCTACGTGGTTGGGCTTGGCCCCTGGTTCGCGCGCGCCGCGGCCATCGCGATCATGGCGCTGTTCATCGGCATCAACCTGCGCAGCGTTCACGAAGCCGGTGGTGTCGAAATCTTCCTGGTCTGGTTCAAACTCATCGTGTTGGTCGGCTTGGCTGGCATCGGATTGGCACATTGGGATTCCGCGATGCTTTCGCGCGGCGTGCCGGATACGGGAATCGGTGTCGCCTTCTTTGGCGCCGCGGCGGTCTTCATTGCCTACGAAGGCTTTCAGTTGCTGGCCTACGATCACGACGATATTGAATCACCAGATCGCACCTTGCCACGAGCGGTGATGTCGGCAATTCTTGTCGTCATTGTTGTGTACGTTGCCATCACGCTAGGCACGCCGATGCTGATCGGTGCCGACGGCATCATCGAACACAAGGAAGTCGCGCTGGCGATCGCCGGCAAACAGGCGTTCGGCACCACCGGCTTGATCATCGTCACGATTGCCGCCGCGTTTTCCACCGGCTCAGCGATCAACTCGACCCTGTTCGCCACGGCGCGACTCGCTGACGACGTTATGCTTGCCGGAGAACTTCCCGCCGTTCTCGATCACAAGAACAAGGCCGGCGTCCCCAATCGCGCCGTGCTGGCACTCGGAGGAACCGCTGCCGTGTTGGCTGCTATCGGCACCCTTTCCGGATTGGTCGAAGCGGCAAGTCTGGCGTTTCTCTGCACCTTCTCGATCGTCTGCGGTCTCGCCTTCCACGCCAAAGCCGGCTGGCGCCTCGTCACCGGCAGCGGTGCCATCGCCGCAGCGATCGCGGCAATGGCGTTGATCGAGCGCCT